>NZ_JBFBFU010000050.1:0-44094 GCF_040684355.1 Kitasatospora sp. NPDC091276
GGATGTCAACATATCTGGCGTTGACTTTTGGCACGCTGTTGAGTTCTCAAGGAACGGACACTTCCTTCGGACCGCCTTCCAGCGGGCCCTCCGGGTGCTTCGTTCTTTCGTGTTTCCAGCTTATCAGATCCTCGCGGCCGTTCTTACCGGCTTCGTTTCTCCGAATTCCCGCTGGCGGGATTTCCTTCGAACTTCGCTCCGAAGCTTATCAAAGCTTTCGATGTGCTCAGTCCGCGGGATTTTGCTTCGTCGAAGGATGTGCATTCATAAAATGCGCTCACCTCGATTTGGCGGTGTCGTAGACACTAACGCCCGGGACTGACCGTTGTCCAGTCTGTCCCAACCGTTCAAACCTACTAGCCCACCCTCACCACGTCAATGGTTTGGTCGGGATGCGAGAAGAGTACCAGGTCAGAGGCATGTGGATCACCTCGCCTCAGGCCGCGACGGGTTGCAGATCCGCCCGATCCGCCGCGTCCAGATCACCGACTTCGCCGGCCTCGGCGGCCTTTCGGCCCCACACCAGCGCGTAGAGGAGGAATGCCGCCTCGGCCAGCACTCCGATCGAGATGCGTGCCCAGGTCGGCAGCCCGGAAGGGGTGACGAACGCTTCGAGCACACCGGAAACGGCCAGCACCGTGGCAAGGCCGATGGACATGCCGATGATGGAGCGGCCCTGTTCGGCCAGGGCCGTTCCACGGGTGCGCGGGCCGGGGTCGATGACCGTCCAGCCGAGGCGCAGACCGAGGCCGCCGGCCACGAACACCGCGGTCAGCTCCAGCAGGCCGTGCGGGATGAGCAGGCCGAGGAAGACGTCGAGTCGCCCGGCGGAGGCCATCAGCCCGACGCCGACACCGAGGTTGACCACGTTGGTCCACATCACCCAGAGCACCGGGAGACCCAGCGCGATCCCGAACAGCAGGCACTGCACGGCGATCCAGGCGTTGTTCGTCCAGACCTGCGCGGCGAACGAACTCGCCGGGCGGTCCGAGTAGTACGACTCGTACTGCCCGCCCGGGCGGGTCATCTCCCGCAGGTGATCCGGGGCGACGAGGCTGTTGCGGACCTCGGGGTGGGTGGCCATCCACCAGGCGAGCACCGCGGTGGCCAGCAGCGAGACGACCGCGACCGGCACCCACCAGCGGCGCGCGCGGTACAGCGCGGCCGGGAAGCTCACCGTGTAGTACCGGGCGACGTCGTGCCATCCGCTGCTGCGCGATCCGGTCACCGCGCTGCGGGCCCGCGAGACCAGGCCGGTCAGCCGACTGAGCAGGGCAGGGTCCGGTGCGGCGGCCTGGACCTTGGCCAGGTGGCCGGTGGCGCGCTGGTACAGGGTGACCAGCTCGTCGGCCTCCTCTCCGCCGAGCCGGCGCCGTCGGGCGAGGGCGTCCAGCCGTGCCCACTCCCCCTGGTGGGTGGCGACGAAGACGTCCAGGTCCATTCGGCGGCTCCATGGTCGGCGGTGGGCGCGAGGGGCCCGGTCGCGGGCGGGTGGACGGGCGGGTACGTACGGACACGCGCGGCCCAGCATGCCAGCAGCGGTGGGCCCCCCGACCGCCGGGATCTCACTTCCCGTGCGACCACCGGGCGCCGTATGTTTGCGGCTGCGGATCAGACTGCGGAGAGCAGGTCGTGGGGGCCGGTCCGGATGACGCCCCTCCCCTCGTCCGTGCCGCCCTCGGCGGCCTCCATGAGTGAGCTGTACGGCTCCACGAACGTGAACGGACAGGTGTCTTGAGCGACCTGGTGACGGGTGAGGCGGTCGTCCTCGACCTGCAGACGGCGAAGCTTCCCAGCCGGGCGCTGGCGATCACACTGGACCTGCTCGTGGAGTTCGCCGCCCTGTTCCTGGTCTCGCTCACCCTGAGCGTCGCCCTGATCGGACTGGACGGTGCGGCGCTGGCGGCCACCCTGATCGGGCTGCTGGTGTTCTTCCTGGTGGCCGTGCCGGTGATGGTCGAGACCTTCACCCACGGGCGCTCGCTCGGCAAGGCCGCGCTCGGCCTGCGGGTGGTGCGCACCGACGGCGGACCGGTGCGGTTCCGGCACTCGCTGGTGCGCGGGCTGGTCGGCTTCATGGAGCTGGTCGCCATGACCGGCGTGCCGGCGGTGATCACCTCGGCCGTGAACGTGGACGGCAAGCGGCTGGGCGACATCTTCGCCGGGACGGTGGTCGTCCGCGAGCGCACCCCGGGCGGGGGGACGCCGCCGCTGCCGCCCGTGCACCCGCACCTGCTCCAGACGATGGGCCGGGAGCTGGTCGCGATGGACCTGTCCGCCGTGCCGGAGCCGCTCTGGCTGGCGATTCGCCAACTACTTGGCCGCATAGGCCAGTTGGACCCCACGGTGGCGCTCCAGATGTCCACCCGGCTGGCCGGCGACCTGGCCGCCCGGACCGGTCATCCGGTGGCGCAGGGGCTGCACCCGGCGGCATACCTGGGCGCGGTGCTCACCGAGCGCCAGCGCCGGGAGTGGACGCGGGCCCAGGCCCAGTGGCAGCGGCAGCGGACCGCCGCCCCGGCACCCGCCGCGTGGCCGGCTCCCGCTCCCCAGCCGCCCACCGCGGACGGCGGGCCGCTGCGCGTCCTCGGCGTCCCGACGACGACCGCGGCAACGACCCCGCCGACGACCGCGGCCCCGGCCGCCCCCTCCTTCGAGAAGCCCGCCCCGCCCACCGCCGACCAGCCGTCCCCGACACCGGCCCCAGCCCCGACACCGGCCCCCGGCACCGGCTTCGCGCCGCCCGCCTAGGCTCACCGTGCCGTCGGGCCCGCCGCCCGACCCACTCAGCCCGGACCTACTCCCCGAACTGCGCCGGCCAGGCGTTCGGCGGCGACGCCAGCTCCTCCAGTTCGATCCCGTCGGCCGCCAGCACCACGTCCCCCGCGAGGTGCACGACCTGCTGCTCGCCGGTCTCCAGGTCCGCGACCTGGTACCGCTCGACCAGCAGCGGCCCGGAGTCGGTCTGGTGCGTGTCGACACCCTCCAGCAGCCACCCCTGGTCGAAGGTGCGCGGCGCCAGCACCGGTTCGGTGAAGGCGACCAGCCGCACCCGTGCACTCGCCCCCTCCCGCAGCCGCAGCAGCCGGGCGGTGGCGACCAGGAAGGCCGGCGAGCCGCCGGTGAACCCGTGCGCCCGGTCGTGCCCCTCCACGCTGTGCTCGCCGCCCGGGTCCGCCGCGTCCGTCCGGACCCAGGCGACGCCGTCCACCGCGCCGCCGCGCACCTGCCAGCCACCGGCCCGCAGCTCCATCCGCAGCGGGCGGGCCCGCGAGTCCAGGGTGAGGTCGACGCTGCCGATCACCCGCCCGTCCGGCGCGTAGGTCTTGGAGACGTACCGCCAGCCGGCCGCCCCGGGGGCGCAGCTGAAGCGCTCCTCCCCGAGCAGCACGCGGTCGTGACCCAGAGGAGTCATGGCTGTATGGAGCGAGTACCGGCCGTTGGGCATGCCCGAAAGCCTACGTGCGCACTTCGCATGCAACGTTCGGGGCGGGTGCCCGCATTAGGGGGGTGGACGGCGCGCACGAGCGCCGACGGTACGCGGGAGAAGGGGGGCGCAGATGGCGAAGCAGGCACGCGACGAGGAGTTCACGGAGTACGTGGCTTCCAGGAGCGGCTGGCTGCGCAAGGTCGCCTATCTGCTGTGCGGGGACTGGCACCGCGCGGACGACCTGGTCCAGGAGACCATCACCAAGCTGTACGTGAACTGGTCGCGGGCAGGCCGCATGGAGAACCTGGACGGCTACGCCCGCAGGGTGCTGGTCAACACCTTCCTGGCCGAGCAGCGCACCTCCTGGTGGCGACGGACCAGCCGGCCGGGCACCGACCTCGACACCGAGTCCGTACCCGTCGACCTCGATGCCTCGCTGGACCTGCGCCACGCCCTGGCGACGCTGCCGGCCCGCCAAGGGCGGCCGGCCTACTGGCTGGTCGACTCGGGTGGTACGGCCGCCCCGACGCTGCGCTGGCTGACCCCCGACGGCCGGTGGGCGGAGATCAGCGGAAACGGTGGCGGCCGCCTCGAAAACCTCTCCCAGGAGGTTCTGCTCAGGGTCGCGGCCGATGTCCGGTACGGCCACTGGGACGTCCCGCTGCCGGTGCGGTTCACCGGCCTGCCCGAGACGTTCAAGGCCACCGACGTCTCGCTCTGGCGGCCGGACACGGACGGCGTCGGCGCCTGGAGCCTGTGGCTGATGTTCCAGGTCGAGGGGAAGAACGTCTCGGTCATCCTGCGGCCGATCGGGCCGCGCCCGGTCCACACCAGCACGGACGGCTCGCCCTACACCGACCCGCACCCGCCCTTGGAGTCCGTCCAGAACGGGGTGGAGGTCTCCATCGGCACCGGAGCCGGCGATCCGCCCTCCCTGGAGCAGCTCGGCGGCCTCCCCTGGATGCTCGCCCACACCGAGGCCCTCGGCCCGGACGCCACCGACTGGACCACCGACGTCATCGTGCCCTGAACCGCCGACGGCCGACCGAACGCGCCGGTGGCCGGCACCCCTGCGCAGGGGTGCCGGCCACCGGCGTACGGCTCACCGCATCAGTAGCGGTACTGCTCCGCCTTGTACGGGCCCTCGACCGGGACGCCGATGTAGTCGGCCTGCTCCTGGCTCAGGGTGGTCAGCTTCACGCCGAGCGCGTCGAGGTGCAGCCGGGCGACCTTCTCGTCCAGGTGCTTGGGCAGCACGTAGACGCCGATCGGGTACTGCTCGGTCTTCGTGAACAGCTCGATCTGGGCGATCGTCTGGTTCGCGAAGGAGTTGGACATCACGAACGACGGGTGGCCGGTCGCGTTGCCCAGGTTCAGCAGGCGGCCCTCGGAGAGGACGATGATGGTGCGGCCGTCGGCCTTGCGCCACTCGTGGACCTGCGGCTTGACCTCGGTCTTCACCACGCCGGGCAGCTGCGCCAGGCCGGCCATGTCGATCTCGTTGTCGAAGTGGCCGATGTTGCCGACGATGGCCTGGTGCTTCATCCGGGCCATGTGGGAGGCCATGATGATGTCCTTGTTGCCCGTGGTCGTGATGAAGATGTCGGCCGTCTCGACGACGTCCTCCAGGGTGGCGACCTGGTAGCCGTCCATCGCCGCCTGGAGCGCGCAGATCGGGTCGATCTCGGTGACGATGACGCGGGCGCCCTGGCCGCGCAGCGACTCGGCGCAGCCCTTGCCGACGTCGCCGTAGCCGCAGACGACGGCGACCTTGCCGCCGATCAGGACGTCGGTGGCGCGGTTGATGCCGTCGATGAGCGAGTGGCGGCAGCCGTACTTGTTGTCGAACTTCGACTTGGTGACCGAGTCGTTGACGTTGATCGCCGGGAACAGCAGTTGGCCGTCACGGTGCATCTCGTACAGGCGGTGGACACCGGTGGTGGTCTCCTCGGTCACGCCCTTGATGGTGGCGGCGACCTCGGTCCACTTGTTCGGGGAGTCCTTGAGGGTGCGGTTGAGCAGCTCCAGGATGATCCGGAACTCGTCGTTGTCCGCGGTGGACGGGTCCGGCGCGGCACCGGCCTTCTCGAACTCGACGCCCTTGTGGATCAGCAGGGTGGCGTCGCCGCCGTCGTCCAGGATCATGTTCGGGGTCTTGCCCTCGGGCCAGGTCAGGGCCTGCTCGGTGCACCACCAGTACTCGTCCAGGGTCTCGCCCTTCCAGGCGAAGACCGGCACGCCCTGCGGGTTCTCCGGGGTGCCCTCCGGGCCGACCGCGATGGCGGCGGCCGCGTGGTCCTGGGTGGAGAAGATGTTGCAGGAGCACCAGCGGACCTCGGCGCCCAGGGCGGTCAGGGTCTCGATGAGGACGGCGGTCTGCACGGTCATGTGCAGCGAGCCGGTGATGCGGGCGCCGGTCAGCGGCTTCGACTCGGCGTACTCGGCGCGGATCGACATCAGGCCGGGCATCTCGTGCTCGGCCAGCTGGATCTCCTTGCGGCCGAACGGCGCCAGGGAAAGGTCGGCGACCTTGAAGTCACCGGTGGTGTCGGTCGACATGCGTCTGCTCCTCGCTGATGGGGTGGGCGTGGCCAAGGTCCTGTGTGTGCGGTCGCAGCGGGGGCGGGGCCGTACGGGTGCACGGCTACGCCGGGGCGGCCGGATCCGTGGTGGTGGACCGGTTCCCTGCTGCGCAGCACAAACCGTCGGAGGACCTCTCTCCCTCGACCGGGGCACACCCCACAGGGGCGGACCGCCGATCAACCGCCATCAGCAGCGACGTTCTGGCTCTGGTGACGAATCTACACCGGCGGCCCCACCGGCCGTCCGCCGATGAGCGATTTCGGCCTCGGACCGGACGGGTCCTCAAGCGGATCCCAGCCGGCCCCGGCCGGCGGCGGTCAGTGCGAGGCGCCGGGCCCGGGCCCGCCGGGGGTGGCCGCCGGGTCCTCGCCCGCGGCGGCCTTCTCGGCGCTGTAGACGTCGGGCTCCAGGTAGATCGCCCGCGCGATCGGGACGGCGGCCCGGACCCGCTCCTCCGCCGCGTCGATCGCCCGCGCGACGCGGGCCGCGCTGTCCTCCGCGTTGACGGCGATCTTGGCGGCGACCAGCAGTTCCTCCGGCCCCAGGTGCAGGGTGCGCATGTGGATCACGCCGGTGACGGCCTCGCCGTCCACCAGCGCCTCGCGGATCCGGCGCACCGAATCCCGGTCGGCGGACTCGCCGAGCAGCAGCGACTTGGTCTCCAGGGCGAGCACCACCGCGATCAGCACCAGCAGGACGCCGATGCCCAGGGTGCCGACACCGTCCCAGACGCCGTCACCGGTGACCACGGTGAGCGAGACGCCGAGCAGCGCGAGCACCAGGCCGATCAGCGCGCCGGCGTCCTCCAGCAGCACCACCGGCAGCTCCGGGGCCTTGGCGGTGCGGATGAACTGCACCCAGCCCTGGCCGCCCTTGGCCTTCGCCGACTCGCGCATCGCGGTGAGGAAGGACCAGCCCTCCATCGCGACGGCGAAGATCAGCACGCCGACCGCCCAGCCCCAGGAGTCCAGCTTCTCCGGGTGGTTGACCTTGTGCCAGCCCTCGTAGATCGCGAACAGGCCGCCGACGCTGAAGAGGACGATCGCCACCAGGAAGCCGTAGACGTAGCGCTCGCGGCCGTACCCGAACGGGTGCTCCTCGTCCGCCGCCCGGCGCGCCCGCTTGCCGCCGATCAGCAGCAGCACCTGGTTGCCCGAGTCGGCGACCGAGTGCACGCCCTCGGCCAGCATCGACGAGGAGCCGGTGAAGCCGAAGGCGGTGAACTTGGCCGCCGCGATCGCCAGGTTCGCGGACAGTGCCGCGACCAGTGCCTTGGTGCCGCCTTCTGTACTCATGCTCCGGGTCCCTCCGCCGCAATGGCTGGTCGCGCTGCTCCGTCGAGCGCTTACCGTACCGGCCGTACGACGCCGGCTCAGGACTGCGCGGCGGCGAGCCCGAGGTAGACGGCGGCGAAGTCGGTCAGCGCGACCAGGTCGGCGAGCGCGTGCAGCGGGTCCGGCCGGGTGGTCGCGTACTCGGTCAGCCGGACGTCGTGGGCGCCGGCCAGCCGGTGCGCGCGGGTGACGCCGAAGCTGCGCGGGCCCGCGTCGTCCTCCGGCACCTCGGCCGGCCCGTCCGCCTCGTCGGCCGCGCCGCCGGGCTGGGCCCCGGGCCGACCGCCGGGCGCCCCCGGGACGTGCCGCAGCAGCAGGACCTGGAGGTGCAGCGGATCCGGCTCGTCGACCCGGTCGCGGAAGAAGTCGTCCGGGTCCGCGCCCGCGCCCAACTGGCCGGTGAACATGCCGCGGTGGGCGGTGAGCACCTGCGGCAGCGGCCCGGCCAGCGCCGGGCGGCCGGCCCGTTCGGCGAGCTGGGCGGCGAAGCGGGTGACGACGGCCCCGGCGATCGGGCCCTCGGCCCACAGCAGCGGGACCGTCCCGGCCAGCCGGGCGGCCAGGCCCTTGGCCGGGTTGGTGTACGCGGCGGCGTCGGGGCGGCAGCGGACGGCGGTCGCGTCCAGCAGGTCGGCGACGGCCGGCAGCGCGTCGTACGGCAGCTGGGTGATGCCGATCTTCTGGGCGAGCGCGAGCAGCGGGGTGAGGTGGGACCACAGCGCGGCCGGGTCCTCGGCGGGGAGGTCCGGCTCGGCGGCCGGGCGGGCGGGCGCCTCGTCCTCGGGCAGCGCGGAGGCCACGTACGGCAGCGGCAGCGCGCGCACCTGCAACGCGGCCTCGGCCAGCGGGCTGCCCACCGGGGCGGTGACCGCGATCGCGCAGCCGCGCGCGTAGGCCTGCTCGGCGAGGCTGACCAGGCCCGGTTCGCCGCCGTCGGCGGAGCTGACCACCAGGAGGTCCAGCGGGCCGGCCCAGCCGGGCAGTTGCCAGCCGAGCCCGGTGGTGAAGGCGGGCGGCGCGCCGGCCCGGTCGGCGCGCGGGGCGGCCGCCTCGGTCGGCGGCAGCGTGGTGATCAGGCCGGCGCTGCCGGCCAGCGCGGTCAGGATCTCGCCCGCCGTCAGGGCGCTGCCGTGGCCCGCGACCAGGACGGCGCGCGGGCGGCCGTCCGGGCGCAGCCGGTCCAGGCCGGCCGCGTCGGCCAGCCGCAGCGCGGTGCGGACCCGCGCGCCGGCGCCGGCCAGGGCCAGCAGGGCGCGGTCGCGGTCGGCGCGCTGCAGGGCGGCCGGGTCGTCGAGCAGGGTGTCGTCGAGCATGCGGCGGGCCTCCGGCTGCTGTCCTGTGCGCGCTGGGCTGACGGGGTGGGGGCTTCGCCCCAAGGATCAGGCCGGGCGGCGGGCCTCGTCCACCAGCAGGACCGGAATGCCGTCCCGCACCGGGTACGCGAGGCCGCAGTCCGCGCCGGTGCAGAGCAGCTCGGGCTGCTCCTCGGTGCCGCCCTCGGTGAGCGCGGCCCGGCACTGCGGGCAGACCAGGATCTCCAGCAGGAAGGATTCGAGCTTCATGGGGCTCTCCAAAAGTCGGGGGGTGGCACGGCGGTGCCCCGGCCGATAGGCAACCCTACCGGCCGGGGCACAGCGGGCCTCGGTCAGGCGCGGACGATGGCGAGCACGCCGTCGCGCAGCTCGGCCATCTTCGCCGGGTCCTTGGCCTCGGCGTTCAGGCGCAGCAGCGGCTCGGTGTTGGAGGCGCGCAGGTTGAACCACCAGTCCGGGCCGGCCACGGTGAGGCCGTCCAGCTCGTCGACGGTGGTGCCCTCCAGGCCGGCGTAGGCGGCGCGGACGGCGGCGGTGCTGGCGGCCTGGTCGGCGACGGTGCTGTTGATCTCGCCGGAGGCGGCGTAGCGGTCGTACTCGGCGGTGAGCGCGGACAGCGTGCCGGGCTGCCCGCCGAGCGCGGCCAGCACGTGCAGCGCGGCCAGCATGCCGGTGTCGGCGCGCCAGAAGTCGCGGAAGTAGTAGTGCGCGGAGTGCTCGCCGCCGAAGACGGCGTCGGTGACGGCCATCTCCTGCTTGATGAAGGAGTGGCCGACCCGGGTGCGCACCGGGTTGGCGCCGAGCTCGCGGACCACCTCGGGGACGGTCCAGGAGGTGATCAGGTTGTGGATGACGGTCGGCTCGGCCTCGCCGGCGGCCTGGGCGCGGGCGATCTCGCGGGCGGCGACCAGGGCGGTGATGGCGGACGGGGAGACCGGCTCGCCGCGCTCGTCGACGACGAAGCAGCGGTCGGCGTCACCGTCGAAGGCCAGACCGAGGTCGGCGCCGACCTCGCGGACCCTGGCCTGGAGGTCGACGATGTTCTTCGGGTCGAGCGGGTTGGCCTCGTGGTTGGGGAAGGTCCCGTCCAGCTCGAAGTACATCGGGACGAGCTCGATCGGCAGGCCGTCGAAGACGGTCGGCACGGTGTGGCCGCCCATGCCGTTGCCCGCGTCCACGACGACCTTGAGCGGGCGGATCGCGGTGAGGTCGACCAGGCCCAGCAGGTGGTCGGCGTAGCCGCGCAGGGTGTCCTGCTCGGACAGCGCGCCCGGCTTGACGTCCTTGGCCGGGACGGTGACGGTGTCGTCCTCGCCCGTCCAGGACTCGACCAGCTCGCGGATCTCGGCGAGGCCGGTGTCCTGGCCGACCGGGGCGGCGCCGGCCCGGCACAGCTTGATGCCGTTGTACTGGGCCGGGTTGTGGCTGGCGGTGAACATCGCGCCGGGCAGGTCGAGCTTGCCGCTGGCGTAGTAGAGCTGGTCGGTCGAGCAGAGGCCGATCTGGACGACGTCGGCGCCGTAGGCGGCGGCGCCCTCGGCGAACGCCCGGGTGAGCGACGGGGAGGAGGGGCGCATGTCGTGGCCGACGACGATCGCGGACGCGCCGGTGACCTGCACGAACGCGGCGCCGAAGGCCCGGGACAGGTGCTCGTCCCACTGGTCCGGGACGACGCCTCGGACGTCGTAGGCCTTCACGAGCTGCTTGAGGTCGCGCACTGCGGCTCCACCCTGGTCTCTGTACTGGTCGGTGTGCGTGTGATCGGCGGCTGGCCGCCCACGGTCACGATACGTCGGGGTCACCGCCCGTTCGGTCGACGGTCCGCGGTGACGGTAGACGGGCAGCGTACCCAAGTCGGACGAACGCCCGGTGCGGGCCCGGGCGGGGTACGGCGTCGGCTGTGCGGCGTCAGTTGTCCGGCGAGCGCAGGACGCGCAGGTGGCCGCGGCGGCCGCCCTCGGTGGACTCGCCCTCGGACCCGCGGCCCTGACGGGGGGTCTGCGGCCGGGCGGCCTCGCGGACGGCGTTGGCGAGGGCCTCCAGGTCGTCGCTGCTGCGGCGCAGCGGCCCGGCCTCGGCGGCCAGCCGGACGACCTCCCAGCCGCGCGGGGCGGTGAGGCGCTCGGCGTGCTCGGCGCACAGGTCGTAGCAGTGCGGCTCGGCGTAGGTGGCGAGCGGGCCCAGGACGGCGGTGGAGTCCGCGTAGACGTACGTCAGCGTCGCGACGGCCGGCCGGCCGCACGCGGTCCGCGAACAACGACGTACAGAGCTCACGAAGGTGGACGGTACCGCACTCCTCGCCGGGGAGCGAAGACCGCCTGTCCGGCGGGTGTGCCGTGTCGCGGTCCGCACGCCGGTCCGCGCCCCGCCGCCCCGGGCGTTTCCCCGTCGGAGTAGTCCACTTCCGACCGTCCAAGGACTACCCTCGGCAGTGATATGGACAGCTCTGCACCGCAGTCATCGACGGGACCCTCGCGCCGTCCCCGGCATCGCGACCGGCACGGCAGGGGGCTGCGCGGCCCGCTGGCGCCGCCCCAGGTGCCGATCTCGCTCACCCGTTCCGAACTGTTCGACGACTACGTGCGCGAATCGGTGGAGCGTCTTGAACGGCGCTGGCCGCAGTTGATCGAAGTGGAGTTCGCCGTCCAGGAGGTGCCGCTGCACGAGCCCGACGCGGCCGACGGCGCGGACGGCGTGCCGCTGGGGCGGGTGTTGCCGGGCAAGCAGGGGCGCAAGAGCCAGATCGTGGTGTACCGGCGGCCGGTGGAGATCCGGGCGAAGACCCGGGAGGACCGCGCGGCGCTGGTGCACGAGATCCTGATCGAGCAGGTGGCGGAGCTGCTGGGGCTGTCCCCGGACGCCATCGACCCGCGCTACGACGAGGACTGAGCACGCGGACGGGGCGGTACCCGGGCCTGCCGGGTACCGCCCCGTCCGACCGGTCAGCGCAGGACGACGCCCGGATCCTGGCCGGCCCGCGGGACCCTGACGGTGCTGTGGTCGTCGCGCAGCGACTGGATGGTGAACATCGGCACGTCCTTGGCGGGCAGCGAGAGCATCCGGGCGGCCATCACCGGGCCGCCGGAGACGGTCTCGACGGTGAGCGCGAAGCTGCCGTTCAGCCCGCCGGGCTCGGGCGCCGGGAGGGCGACCGTGCCGCCGGCCGGCAGCTGGACGTCCTTGCTCACCGGGGTGCCGCCGCCGCTGCCGGCCGAGGCGGTGACCCGGACGGTGGCGGCGTCGCCGGCGGAGGTCAGGAACAGCGTGGACGCGCCGGCCCGGTTGTCGGCCACCGTGGCGCGGGCGCCGACCGGGCCGGTGCCGGTGAGCCAGGCGGCGTCGCTCTTGCCGCCGCCCCCGGCCCGGTCGACCCGCAGGCCGGCCACGACCGGGGTCGGGTGCTTGTCGTCGGTGGGCGACAGCCGCAGCCCGGCGACCTCGTCGCGGGTGACCTTGCCGAGGTCGACGGCGGCCACCATGCCCGCCTTGATGTGGATGGACTCGTTGCCGGCCGGGGTGAACCAGCCGTTCTTGCCGGACAGCTGGATCTTCAGGTCGGCGTCGTCCTCCGGCGGCGCCCAGACCACCAGGTGGGCGGCGGAGGTGTCGGCGGGCAGGCCGGGCAGCACCTGGGTGGCCGCCGGCTCGGCCGAGGCCGGGATCCAGTCGGCGCCCTTGCCGCCGTCGGCGGCGTGCAGCGCGGCGCCGACCCGCCCGCTGCGGGCGACCACGTGCACGGCGAGGTCGTTGACCGCGCCCTTGCTGATCGTCGGCAGCAGCACGGACTGGGAGCTGCCGGGGGCGACGGTGATGCCGTTGGCGGCGTCGTTCTCGATCAGGCCCTTGTCGCCGTACAGCTTGATGTCGACCACGGCGGCGGAGGACTCGGTGTTCACCAGGCTGACGTAGTCGACCCGGTCGCCGGCCGTGCTGGCCCCGGCGAACCAGAAGCTGGTCCCCGCGGGGGTGCAGGTGAGGCCGGACAGGCCGAGGCCGCGCTGCTCGGTGACCACGGTGGTCTGGGTGACGGTGAAGCCGGGGGCGAGGGCGCCGGTGGCGACGGCCCCGGTGCCGGGCGCGGTGTCGCCGTTGGCGGCCGGGCCGGTGGCCGGGGTGCCGGGCTTGGCCAGGGTCAGCCGGGCGTCGGCGGGCGCGGCGCCCTTGTCCGGGGCGGCCGGGGCGGCCGAGCCGGACGGCGCGGCGGGGGCGCCGGCCGCCGGGGCGGAGGGCGCGGTGGTCGGCGGGGTCGCGGGCGCGGCGGCGTCGGAGAGCCAGCCGGCCCCGCCGGTGGCGCCGCCCGTCCCGGGCGGGGTGTAGGCGGTGAGCGTGGTCGAGCCGGTCAGGCCCTGGAGCGGCTGCGGGCAGACCGCCGCCGTCCGCTCGACCTGCGCGGTGGTCGGGGCGACGCCACCGTCCGCCTTGGCGGGGGAGGCCGGCGGGCGCGTCTCGGCGATCCCGAACACCGCCGCGAGCACGACGGCCGCGGCCAGCAGGGACTGCGTGGTCCTGGTGCCCCCGGACCGCCCGGCCGGCCGGGCGGAGGCCGCGGGCTCCGGCGCCTGGGCCGGAGCGTGCCCGGACTTCCCGGCCTCGGCGGCCTCGGCGGCCTCCGTCGGCTCGACGGCCTCGGGCGCGGACTTCTTCCTGAATGCGGGCTTCTTCATCGCGGGTCAGCTCCCCGATCCGTGCTGGTGCGGGTACCGGCCCGTGCCGTTGGGGTCGTTCGGGTCGTTGGGGTCGTAGTAGGGCTCGGCCTGCGGCTGCCCCGGCACCCACGGCTGCTGGTGCTCCGTCTGCTGGTAGGGCTGCTGCTCGTAGCCGTACTGCTGCTCCTGCGGGTACGGCTGCTGCTCGTAGCCCTGCTGCGGGTACGCCTGCGGCTGGTAGCCCTCGTAGCCCTGGCCGTCGTACCCCTGGCCGCCGTACGGCGCGGCCACCGGCTGCTGGGCCGCGTACTGGTCGTAGCTGTACGGGTCGGCCTGCTGGTACGTCTGGTACGGGTCGGTGTACGGCTCGGCCTCCTGGACGGCGGCGGCCGCCTGGACCGCTTCGGCCACCGGCTCGCCGGCGGGCTGCGCCGGGATCGCGCCCGGCGGGCCCTCGTACACCCCGCCGTCCTCGCCGCCCTCGCCGCGCTCGGCCATCCGGCGGGCCCGGCGGCTGCCGGGGGCGGGCGCCTGCGCCTGGGCCGCGGCGGCCAGCGCGGCGGCGGCCACCACCTCCTCGGGCAGGTCGTCGTCCTTGTGGCTGCGGCGTCCGGGCAGGGCCAGCACGAGGATGGTCAGGCCGAGCAGCACCTGGGCCCAGATCCAGCCGGTGTGCGCGAAGCCGTCCTCCCGGGTGACGGACAGCTTGCCGCCGCCGGCCGGGAGCTTGAAGCCCTGCGCCCAGCCGTCGACCGTGACGGACTCCAGCGCGGTGCCGCCCACGGTGGCCTTCCACTCGGGGGCGGCGGACTCGGCGAGCCGCAGCACCCGGCCTTCCGGGCCGGCCGGGACGGTGGCGGTGAGGTCGCGGGCCCCGGCCGGGACGACCACCGGGGCGGCGCCCGGGGCGGTGATCACCGCGCGGACGGCGGGGGCGCCGGTGACCTGCCAGAGCGCGGAGTCGCCGTCCTGGTTGGCCTTGACCAGGCCGGGGGTGGTGTCCAGGACGTCCTTGTAGGTGGCGATCACCGACTTCTGGACCAGCACGTAGGCGATGCCGTAGCCGGAGAGCGCACCGGCCTGGTCGGCGCCGGAACCGGCCAGCAGGCTGCCGACCATCTTGTTCAGGCCGTCCTGGGTGCCGGTCGCCGGGTCGACGGTGGACTCGGCCTGGCCGAGCGTCAGACCCGCGCCGCGGACCACGGTGTAGCGGACCGCGCCGCCGCCCGGGTCGCCGGTGACGACCAGGGTGCGGGACCGGTCGGTGGTGCCGGCCTCCTCCGCGATGAACGCGGGCACCTGGCCGGCCTGGGCCCGGTGCAGCGGCTTGCCGGCGCCGGTGAGCGCCCACCACAGGCCGGTGCCCAGCGGGGCCAGCACCGCGGCGGCCACCACCAGCGCGGCCACCGGCTGGCGCCAGCCGAAGGCGATCCCGGCCACGCGGGCGTTGGCGCCGTCGGCGCCGATCGCGGCGGCCGCCAGCAGGGCGATCCCGGCGATCAGCGAGGCCGGGCCGGCCCAGGCGGGCACCGCCGGGCCGCCGGAGGCCGGGGTGACGGAGGTGCCCGCCACCGCGACCGCGAAGACCAGGCCCGCACCGGCCGCACCCCAGGCGGCCAGCACCGCGCGGCGGCGGTCGGCGCGCAGCAGTGCGGCGAGCGCGGCGAGCACCACGCCGGCCGACAGCCAGACCGGCGGCACCCCGGCGCCGCCGGGGTTGACCAGCAGCAGGCCGGCCGCGCTCGCACCGGTGCCGTGCAAGCCGGGCAGGCCGGCCTCCAGCAGCAGCCACTGCGGGTGCGTCAGCACCGTCAGCGACCACGGCGCCAGCACCAGGACGGGCAGCGCGAGGATCACCAGGACGCGCAGGCCGAGCAGGCGCAGCGCGGCGCCGCCCGAGCCGAAGGCGCCGCCGCGGACCACCGCGACGACCAGCGTCGCCAGGCACAGCGGCAGGGCGAGCGCCCAGGTCAACGGCACGAAGGAGGTGGCCAGGGTGAGCAGCAGGACGGTCATCCAGACCGGCCGCCACCCCGGGCGGGCACCCTTGGCGGCGCTCTCGTCGCGGATGCCGAGACCGGCCGCGATCGCGGCGGCGCGGGCCAGCGGCGGCAGCAGCACGGCGAGGACGGCGGTGCCGATCCGGCCCTGGGCGAGCGCGCCGGTCGCGGCGGGCAGCAGCGCGTAGGCGGCGCTGGCCCAGGCCCGGACCAGCTTGGAGTCCAGCAGCGGCCGGGACACCAGGTAGGCGCTGACCGCCGACAGCGGCACGGTGAGCACGATCAGCAGGGTGAGCGCGAGGTCGGCGTGGTCGAACAGCACCCAGGACAGCACCGCGAGCACGCCGAGGTACGGCGGCGCGGCGGCGGTGGAGCCGGTGCCGATCGGATGCCAGGCGTCCGCGTACATCGACCAGAGGCCGCCGGCGCCGTCGGTGGCCGGCAGCAGGGCGCCGCCGAACAGCTCGCCGCTGCCGAACAGGCCGCGGCAGGCGATCAGGGCGAACACCAGCAGGGCCGCGAACAGCACCGGCGCCGGACGCCGGGCCAGCTTCTTGATCAGCGTGAACTGCTCGACGACCAGGTCCTCGTCGTCCTCGCCGCCCGGCCCGGCCTCGACCGAGCCGTGCCGGCCGGTGTCGTCCCCTCCCCCTATGCCGAGGGAGCCGATCACGCCCTCGACGGCGAGCCGGGCGGTGGCGCCGGGCGGCGGGAAGAGCGTGCGGTCGTCCAGGGCGTCGGCGGCCCGGGTGCGGGCGCGCTGCTTGCGCGCGGCCAGCAGCCGGGGGAAGCGGACGAGTTCGTGGCCGAGGCCGGTGAGCTCGTCGAAGGCCTGGCGCGGGTCCTTGCCGAGCAGGTTGGTGACGGCCCGCAGCAGGGTGCCGAGCACCAGCCGCAGCAGGACGTAGGGGAAGAGCGCGCCCTTGCAGTTGGCGAGCAGGGTGTAGACGGCGCCGGCCTTGTCCACCCGGTGCGGGTGGGCGGGGCCGCAGTCGATGGCGCGGCGCTCGCGGCTGGCCGCCTCGGCGTGCCGCAGCACGGCGTCGGGGGCGATCACCACGCGGTGGCCGGCGGCGTTGACCCGCCAGCAGAAGTCGGCGTCGTCGCGCATCAGCGGCAGCGCCTTGTCGAAGCCGCCGAGTTCCTCGAAGACGTCGCGGCGCACCAGCATGCCGGCGCTGGAGACGGCGAGCACCGGGCGGACCTGGTCGTGCTGGCCCTGGTCCTGCTCGCGGCGGTCGAGGCCGGTCCAGCGGCGGCCGGAGCGGGCGATGGTGACGCCGACCTCCAGCAGCTGGCGGCGGTCGTACCAGCTGCGCAGCTTGGGGCCGACCACGGCGGCGCTGGGGGTGGAGTCGGCGACCTGGAGCAGCCGGCGCAGCGCGTCGGTCTGCGGCTCGCAGTCGTCGTGCAGCAGCCAGAGCCATTCGACGGGCTGGGTCTCGCGCGGGCCGCCGCGGCCGAGGTCGTCCTCCTGGGCGAGCGGGTCGCCGAAGTCGTCCCAGCCGCCGGTGACCGGGTCGTAGCCGGAGGGGTCGAGCCGGTACGGCAGGTCCTCCGGGCGCAGCGGCGGGCTGCTGAAGACGGCCTCGGCGACGGCGGTGCCGAAGCCGGCCCGGCGGCCGAGGAGCAGCGGGCCGCTCTCGGGCAGCCAGTCCGCGAGGGTGTCCGCCAGCAGTTGCGGAGAGTTGTCGGTGGAACCGGTGTCGACCGCGAGCACCCGCTGGACCTGGCGGTCCTGGCCGAGCAGGCCGGCGAGGGCCTGCGGCAGCCAGCGGGCCCCGTCGTGCGAGACGATCACCGCGGTGACCAGGTGGCGCGGGTAGGCGGGCGGCCTGGCAGCGGTGAAGCCGCTCTGGTGGCTGTAGACGGTCATCGAGTGCGCGGGCCTCAGTTCTCGGTGGACACAGCCGGTGAACGGCAACCGGATGGCGCACCACACTAACGGCTCCGGATGGCGGCTTCGTCCGCGGTGCCGGTGCGGGACCGGTGAAGAGCCGGCAGGGAACACGAAAGCGCCCCACCGCCGCGGTGAGGCGCCCGTACTGCCGTGTGGTTGTCGAAGGGTCAGCGGGGGTCGGCGGCCGCCCCGGTCAGACCGCGCTCTTCTTGAGCCGGCGGCGCTCGCGCTCGGAGAGGCCGCCCCAGATGCCGAACCGCTCGTCATTGGCGAGGGCGTACTCCAGGCATTCCGAACGGACCTCGCAGGCGAGGCAGACCTTCTTGGCCTCGCGCGTGGAGCCGCCCTTCTCGGGGAAGAAGGACTCGGGGTCGGTCTGGGCGCACAACGCGCGCTCCTGCCAACCGAGTTCCTCTTCCTCCTCCGTGATGCCGTCACCGATCAACAGCTCAAAGAGCTCGCTCATGTGGCGCGCCTCCTCTGCCCCTACTTGGCGTCCCCGTGGTTGCCGTTGCCTCGTGCGGCCGACGACACGAGTGAAATTACAGTTGCGTCACTCTGGCTCAGTCAAGCCGAGCTCTGGTATTGGGGCGAGGATTCACTCCCCGGCACCAAGCCGTTACGAATAGTGTACATATTCGGACACATTGGACCTTCGATCCGAAAGCCCCGAACGGCGTCGAACCAGCCACAACCATTCGGCGAGTGACGCTCGGTCACCATCACAGGCCGGTCATCGCCCTGCCTTCCCGGCGATCTTCCCATCGAAACATAGAGCGTGATTTATCACCCCATCCGGGCAACTTCTTGGCGTAACCCCCTCGAATGCCGCATCCCTGTGTTTGACACCGGCCCCACGGATGCGGTCTCCTTTCCCCTATGTCAGAGTTCGCCAGCCCCCGGAGCGGTTCCACGCTCCGCCGTGCCGTGAGCTCTTGTTGTCGCCTCTGTTCCTGCTGTATCTAGGCGCCCGCGTCCCACCGCGCGCCGCCCCCAGGAAGCACAGAGGCCGCCCGCGATTCCCGTCCCAGGACATCCCGGATCCGGCTGATCCCCGACGAACAGCCGCCACTCCGAGGACGACTCCCGTGCGTATGACCCGTATCCGCAAGCGGAACCGCGACCGCAGCAAACTCGCCCGCCGAAGCCCCGCGCCCACCGCGCCCACCGCTCCCGCCGCGCCCGCCCGGGGCTGGACCGACGGCCTCAGCGACGTCTCCATCGCCGGCGACCCGCTCGCCTTCCCGCACCTGGCCCGCACCGATCTGCCCCGCCACCCCACCACCGTGGCCGGCCACGCCCGGCTGATCCGCGAGATCGCCGCCGACCGCGCCCGCTGGGAACCCCTGGTCCGCTACGACGCGCTCACCCGCTGGTACGCCCGGCTGGAGACCGGACCCGGCTACGAGGTCTGGCTGCTCAGCTGGCTGCCCGGCCAGAGCAGCGGCTTCCACGACCACGGCGAGTCCTCCGGCGTGATGACCGTCGTCCAGGGCGAGCTGATCGAACGCTCGCTCACCCGCGCCGGCGAGGGAGCCCGCACCCTGCGCCCCGGCGGGCAGCGGGTCTTCTCCTCCGGCTACCTCCACGAGGTGGTCAACGGCACGCTCGAACCCGCCGTCTCCATCCACCTCTACACCCCGGGCCTCACCGAGATGAACCAGTACGGCGGCACCGCCGTCCCCGAGCAGCACCCGCAGGCCCAGGCCGAGGCGCACTGAGCACCCGCCCACGTCAGCCCGGCCGTCGCACCCGCCGGCGGCCGGGCCGGCGACCGGGCTGACGGGCAGTCGGACCGTGGCAGGATGAACCCATGCGCATCGTGGCACTGGCAGGCGGAATCGGCGGAGCGCGCTTCCTGCGCGGACTCCTCGCGGCGGTCGGACCGCAGGACGAGATCACCGTCATCGGCAACACCGGCGACGACATCCACCTCTACGGCCTCAAGGTCTGTCCCGACCTCGACACCGTGATGTACACCCTCGGTGGCGGCATCCACGAGGAGCAGGGCTGGGGCCGCACCGACGAGACCTGGTCGATCAAGGCCGAGATGAAGGAGTACGGCGTCGGCCCCGAGTGGTTCGGGCTCGGCGACCGCGACTTCGCCACCCACCTCGTCCGCAGCCAGATGCTCACCGCCGGCTACAGCCTCAGCCAGGTCACCGAGGCGCTGTGCGTGCGCTGGAAGCCCGGCGTACGGCTGCTGCCGATGAGCGACGACCGGGTCGAGACCCACGTGCGGATCACCGACGAGCAGGGCACCCGGGCGATCCACTTCCAGGAGTACTGGGTCAGGCTGCACGCCGCCGTCGACGCCGAGGCGATCATCCCGGTCGGCGCCGACACCGCGAAGCCCGCGCCCGGCGTCCTGGAGGCCCTCGCCGCCGCCGACGTCATCCTCTTCCCGCCGTCCAACCCGGTCGTCTCCATCGGCACCATCCTCGCCGTCCCCGGCATCCGGGAGGCCGTCGCCGCCGCCCCCGCCCCCGTCGTCGGGCTCTCCCCGATCATCGGCGGCGCCCCGGTGCGCGGCATGGCCGACAAGGTGCTCGCCGCCGTCGGCGTCGAGGCCACCGCGGAGGCGGTCGCGCTGAACTACGGCGCCGCACTCATCGACGGCTGGCTCGTCGACACCGCCGACCAGGCCTCGGTCGCCGCCGTCGAAGCCGCCGGGATCGCCTGCCGGGCCGTCCCGCTGCTGATGACCGACGTCGAGGCCACCGCCGAGATGGCCCGGGCCGCCCTCGCCCTCGCCGAGCAGGTGCGCAAGTGAGCGGGCGCGGGCGCAACGGGGCGGGCGCATGAGCCTGCGGATCCTGCCGGTCGAGGGGCTGCCGGAGATCGACGCCGGGACCGACCTCGCCGCGCTGCTCGCCAAGGCCGGCGAGTACCAGGACGGCGACATCCTGATCGTCACCTCGAAGATCGTCAGCAAGGCCGAGGGCCGGCTGCTGCACGCCGCCGACCGCGAGGCCGCGATCGAGGCCGAGACCGTCCGGGTGGTCGCCCGGCGCGGCCCCGCCCGGATCGTCGAGAACCGCAACGGCTTCGTCATGGCCGCCGCCGGCGTCGACGCCTCCAACACCGCCCCCGGCACCGTCCTGCTGCTGCCCGAGGACCCGGACGCCTCCGCCCGCGCCCTGCGCGGGCGGCTCCAGCAGCTCACCGGCCGCCGGCTCGCCGTCGTCGTCACCGACACCTTCGGCCGGCCCTGGCGCAACGGGCTCACCGACGTCGCCATCGGCGCCGCCGGGCTGTCCGTGCTGGAGGACCACCGCGGGCGCACCGACAGCCACGGCAACGAGCTGGCGCTCACCGTCACCGCCACCGCCGACGAACTCGCCGCCGCAGCCGACCTGGTGAAGGGCAAGACCAGCGGCGTGCCGGTCGCCGTCGTCCGCGGGCTCGGCCACCTCGTCACCGCCGAGGACGGCGACGGCACCCGGCCGCTGGTCCGCCCCGCCGCCGACGACATGTTCCGGCTCGGCACCTCCGAGGCGCTGCGCCGGGCCGTCACCCTGCGGCGCACCGTCCGCTCCTTCACCGACGCCCCGGTCGACCCCGGCGCCGTGCGCCGCGCCGTCGCCGCCGCCGTCACCGCGCCCGCCCCGCACCACACCACGCCGTGGCGGTTCGTCCTGCTGGAGACGGCGCGGGCCCGCACCCGGCTGCTCGACGCGATGCTCGCCGCCTGGCAGCGCGACCTGCGCGAACTCGACGGCTGGGACGACGCCCGGATCGCCCGCCGCACCGCCCGCGGCGACGTCCTGCGCGACGCGCCCTACCTGGTGGTGCCCTGCCTCGTCATGGACGGCTCGCACCACTACCCCGACCAGCGGCGCGCCGCCGCCGAACGGGAGATGTTCACCGTCGCCGCCGGCGCCGCCGTGCAGAACCTCCTGGTCGCCCTCACCGGCGAGGGCTACGGCTCCGCCTGGGTGTCGTCCACCATGTTCTGCCGCGACACCGTCCGCGCGGCCCTCGACCTCCCGGGCGGCTGGGACCCGATGGGCGCCATCGCCGTCGGCCGCCCCGCCGAACCCCCGCGCGAACGCCCGGAACGCGACGCCGACGCCTTCATCGAGGTGCGGTAGCGGTTCAGAGACCGCGATGGATCTCGCGGCGATTTCCAACGGCCACCACGAGGATCACCAACACGCCGTCGTGGATCTCGTAGGCCACGCGGTGGACGCCGACGCGGAGACGGTAGAGGCCGACGTGACCCGCCAGCTTCTCGGCATCCGGGCCATCGGCGTACGGGTCCTCGCCGAGAACGGTGAGTGCGGTGAGGATCCGCATCGCGTCGACCCGGCTGATGTCACGCAGCTGGCGCTTGGCGTGCGCGGTGAAGCGGAACGCGTACTTCACGCAGCGCTCCCGGACGGGTCCCTGGGCGAGTCGAACAGGTCGGCCAGGAGCTCGGCCGTGGTCACGGTGGGATCGTTCCGGTGCTGCTCGGCCTCACGGGCGAGCAGTTCGTCGGCGGCATCCTCGATGGCGTCGAGGATCTCGATCGCACGACCGCTCCGACCCGCTCGCCCTTCCGAGTGATCACGGTGATCTCGCCGGCCTCGGCCTGGTTGACCACCTGGGCGATGTTCGCACGCAGTTCCCGGATGCTCAGTGCGTCAGTCGTGCGTCGAGCGTACACATCGGTGTGTACACCGCACGGCGCTTCCGGCTCATCGCCGCCGGTGGTCGTTGGGGGTGAGGCGGGGGCCGTAGCGGGGGGCGTGGGGGGTGGTGGCCAGCAGGAGGCGGCAGAGGCGGTGGCGGTGCGGGCGGTAGGGCTCCAGCAGGGCGAGCATCTGGGCGTCGTCGCTGCGGGGGCGGCCGGCCAGGGCCCAGCCGACCAGGTTGGGCAGGTGGAAGTCGCCGACCGAGACCGCGTCCGGATCGCCGTTGCTGCGCTGCAGGGTCTCGGCGGCCGTCCAGGGGCCGATCCCCGGGACGGCGGTGAGCCGGGCGAAGGCCTCGGCGTGGTCCATCGCGGCGGCCTCCTCCAGCCGGGGCGCCAGCCGGACGGCGCGCATGACCGTCGCCGAGCGCTTCGGGTCCACCCCCGCGCGGTGCCACTCCCAGCTCGGCACCAGCGCCCACTCCCGGGCCGACGGCGCCACCCGCATGCCCTCGGCCGGGCCCGGCGCCGCGGTGCCGAAGTCCCGTAGCAGGGTGCGCCAGGCGCGGTAGGCCTCGTCGGTGGTCACCTTCTGTTCCAGGATCGCCGGGACGAGGGACTCCAGGACCAGCCCGGTGCGGGTGAGGCGGACCGCGGCGGTGCGGCGCTGGGCGTCCCGCAGCGGGCCGGGCGGCAGCACCAGGGCCTCCGGGTCGTCCCGCGCGCCCAGCAGCACCGGCAGCCGCTCCAACAGCCACGGCGCGCCCGGGCCCCAGGCGGTCGCCTCCACCTCGCCGGCGGCCGGGCGCGCCAGCACCCGCAGCGTGCCGATCCCGGCCGGGGTCCGGGACGCCCGCCAGAGCGCGCCGTCGCCGGTGGTGCGGTACGCCGGGTCGGCGGGGCCCCGGCGCAGCGGCAGCAGCGTCCGGGCGACGTCCAGCGGGAAACCCGGCCGCCAGCGCCGTACCGACTCGCCCGTCACCGCCGCGCACCTCCTCCGCTGTCCGGCTCCACCGCCTTCGTCGACCATGGGGATATGAACGATACGCGGCTGCCGGAGCTGTCCTCCGGGGACGAGAGCGCGGTGCGGGCGCTGTACCACCGGGCGCTGGACGGGTGGAACCAGCGGGACGGTTCGGCCTTCGCCGGGCCGTTCGCCGAGGACGGGGAGGTGATCGGCTTCGACGGCACCCGGCACTGCGGGCGATCGGTGATCGCCGCCGAACTGGGGCGGCTCTTCGCGGACCACGCGACGCCGGAGTACGTGGCCAGGGTGCGCCGGGTCCGCGCGCTGGGGCCCGGGGTGGCGCAGCTGGACGCCGTCGCGGGGCTGGTGCCGGACGCCGCGGAGGACCTGGACCCGGCGCTCAACGCGGTGCAGACGGTGATCGCGGTGAACGCCGGGGCGGGCTGGCGGATCGGACTGCTGCAGAACACGCCGGCGCGCTACGACCTCCGGCCGGACCTGGCGGCGGCGTTGACGGCGGAGCTGCGGGGGCTGGTCGGGCGGGGGCCCGGGCCGGCGTAGGGCGGTGCGGTGCGGCGCGTCAGGGGGCCTGGAGGTGGGCCGCGGCCGTGCGGAGGGCGGGGAGCCGGGCGTAGAGGGCGTTGCCGGGGCATTCGGTGTTGAAGGCGTCGCGGTGGCCGGAGACGGCGTCGAAGTCGACGACGGTGCCCTTGGGGTAGCGGCTGGCGTCGGAGGCGGAGGTGAGCTTGGTGCGGCCGTCGGCGGGGTGGCCGGCGAGGCCGAGCTTCCAGCCGGCGATGGCGGCCAGGCCGTCCAGGAGGGGCTGGGGCGGGGCGTCGCCGACGTAGGTGCCGATGGCGGCGACGCCGGCCGAGTCGGTGTTGAAGCCGAGGGTGTGGGCGCCGTGGACGGGCAGGTCGACGCCGCCGGCCCGGCCCTCGTAGACGGTGCCGCAACGGTCGACCAGGAAGTTGTAGCCGATGTCCCGCCAGCCGCTGCTCTGAACGTGGTACTGGTAGATCGACCTGATCACCCGGGGGGCGTCGGAGCAGGCGTAGTCGGTGGCGGTGGCGGTGTGGTGGATGAACACCTCGTGGACCGGGCCGGTGTACTCGAAGGTCCGGTCGCGCAGGGACTCGTCCGCGCCCCAGCC
Source organism: Kitasatospora sp. NPDC091276 (assembly GCF_040684355.1). Lineage (NCBI taxonomy): Bacteria > Bacillati > Actinomycetota > Actinomycetes > Kitasatosporales > Streptomycetaceae > Kitasatospora > Kitasatospora sp. NPDC091276. The sequence goes on from NZ_JBFBFU010000050.1 coordinate 23,945, forward strand.
GGCCCGGGCGACGATGGCGGGGCGCGGGGCCTGGTGGCCGTCGGCGGGGCGGCTGGGCAGGACCCGGGCGGCGGGCGAGGGCGCGCCCTGGCCGGGGTCGACCAGGTCGAGCCGCAGGCCGGGCGGGGGCCCGGCGGGGCCGGGGCGCACCTCGACGGCGACGCCGTCGCTGCGACCCGTCCACAGCGGCGCGGTGGCGCCGCGCGGGGCGCGGTCGGGGCCGTCCTCGGTGTCGGCCTCCAGGTCGTGCCAGTCGCCCCAGCGGCCGGTGGCCGCGTCCCGGGTGCGGACCCGGACGGCGCCGCCGGCCAGCGCGTCCGCCGGGCCGTCCCAGCCGACGCCGAGGAGTTCGAACGGCCGGGTGGTGCGCGGGGCCAGGGCGGGGCCGGGGCCGAGCGGCAGCGAGGTGACCGACCCGCCGCCGGCGGAGCCGCGGCGCCGGGCGCCGTCGGGGTCGGCCGGGCCGGCGGTGGCGGCGGGCTGGAGGAGCAGGGCGACGGTGCAGCCGGCGAGCACGGCGGCCGGGAGGGAAAGGCGCATAAACCGGATGGTGGCGGCAAATCGGGCCGCTCGCCACGCCGCCTCGCGCCCGGTCCGCCACCCCTCCCGACGGCCCACTCGAAGGCCGTAGGCTGGGGCGCACCATGACTGCGCATTTCGCTGCCGATGCCCGCACCCCCGTCGAACTGCTGCACGCATATCTGCGAGGCGGCACGCCCACGGTCGATCCCGCGGCCCCGCTGGTCACCTTCTACGACGACGCCACCGGCGAACGGGTGGAGCTGTCCGCCCGGACCTTCGACAACTGGGTGGCCAAGACGGCCAACCTCCTCCAGGACGAGTTGAACGCCGGCCCGGGCGACCGGGCCGTGCTGCTGCTCCCCGCCCACTGGCAGAGCGCCGTCTGGCTGCTGGCCTGCTGGTCGGTCGGGGTGACGGCGGTGCCCGGCGGCGACCCGGCCGACGCCGACCTGGTGGTCAGCGGTCCGGACGGACTGGCGGCCGCCCAGGCCTGCGAGGGCGAGCGGGTGGCCCTGGCCCTGCGCCCGCTCGGCGGACGCTTCCCGCAGCGCCCCGACGGCTTCCTCGACTACGCCGCCGAGGTGCCCGGCCAGGGCGACCGCTTCGCGCCGTACTCGCCCGTCGCCCCGGACGGCCACGCGCTGGAGACCGCCGTGGACGGGCTGCCGCTGAAGCTGACCGGCGAGCAGACCGTCGCGCTGGCCCGGGAGGGGGCCGCCCGGCTCGGGCTCAAGCCCGGCGACCGGGTGCTGTCCACCCTCTCGTTCGACGACTGGACCGGTCTGGAGGCCGGCCTGCTGGCGCCGCTGGCGGCCGGCGCCTCGGTGGTGCTGTGCCGCAACTCGCAGGGGCTCGAACCCGAGCAGTGGGAGAAGCGGACCGAATCCGAACGGGTGACACTGCGCCTCGGGTAACCCCCGGGTCGGACCGGGCGGGTAGGGATCCCTGCCATGGCCGAGGACGACACCGCGCACCCCCCGACCGACCCGCCCCCGACGGATGCGCACCCTTCCGAACCCGAACACCCGCGTCGGCGCCGGCGGTGGCTGATGATCACCGCCGGCGTCGTCGCGTTCCTGCTGGTCGCCACCGGGGCACTGCTCTGGATCGCCTACCGCAAGCTGGACGGCAACATCCGCACCGACTCGGCCACCGACCGGTTGCTCGCCCGGCTGGAGGCCGAGCGGCCGAGCCGGACCGCCGGGGCCAAGGGCTCCGAGAACATCCTGCTGATCGGCAGCGACGACCGCTCCGGCACCAACTCCTCGTACGGCGGCGAGCCGGGCACCCAGCGCTCGGACACCACGATCCTGCTGCACCTGGCCGCCGACCGGAAGCACGCGACGGCGGTCTCCCTCCCGCGCGACGTCATGGTCACCGTCCCCGTCTGCGAGAAGCCGGACGGCACCCGCAGCAAGGCCGGGCTGATGCAGTTCAACTGGGCGTTCGAGATGGGCGGCGCGGCCTGCTCGATCCGCACCGTCGAGCAGCTCAGCGGCATCCGGATCGACCACTACGTGATCCTCGACTTCAACGGCTTCAAGACGATGGTGAACGCGATCGGCGGGGTCGAGGTGTGCGTCCCGCAGGCGATCCACGACAAGGACGCCAGGCTCGACCTGCCCGCCGGGCGGCAGACCCTGCACGGCGAGCAGGCACTCGGCTACGTCCGGGCCCGGGAGAGCCTGGGCGACGGCAGCGACACCCAGCGGATGGGCCGTCAGCAGCAGTTCCTGGCCGCGCTGGTCCGCAAGGTGCAGTCGCAGGGCGTGCTGCTGAACCCGGCGCGGCTGTGGCCGGTGCTGGACGCGGCCACCTCCTCGGTCAAGGCGGACGGCGGGCTGTCCTCGCTCGGGGCGCTGTACGACCTCACCCAGGACCTGCGGGACATCCCCTCGGCGGATGTGGTGCTCCTGACCGCGCCGCGCCGCCCGTACCGGTACGACTCGGACCGGGACGAGTTCGTGCAGCCGCAGACCACCCAGCTGTTCACCGCGCTGCGGGACGACCGGTCGGTCGCCGTCCGGCCGCCCGGTTCGGCGCCGTCGCCGAGCGCCTTCGCCGGGGCCGGTGTCGGTGCCGGTGTCGGTGCCGGGGCCGGGGCGGGCGTCGGGGTCGGGGCGGGTGCGAGCCCGAGCCCGGTGGCGACGGGTGCAGGTACGGGCGCGGGGTCGGACGGGGCTGCGGGGGCTGCGGGGGCTGCGGCGAAGGCGTCACCTTCGGCGGACGCCTCGCCCACCTTCGAGGGACGCACGGCCGACGTGGACGCCTGCGCGCAGCACTGACCGCGGCTGCGCCGCAGGTCGGCACGGGTTTTCCGGAAATCCCGCACACCCAGGGGACTTTACCCAGCCATTACCTGAACATGGCGCAGATCACACCGGAAGGATTCCGCCGTTCGGCTCGTCTAGTGTGTCCGGATCGGCCCGCCGAACGGGCGAGCCGGAGCCGTGACCGGTCGGAGGTAGGGAACCCCCGTGCAGCAGGACAAACCGGAGGTCGATCCCGCCGACCAGTGGACGCGCGACCCGGAAACCGGCCAGTACCGCCTCGACCCGGCCGCCGGAATCCCCGGGCAGCGCCGCCGGACGGCCGAACGGAGAGCCGCCGAGGAGACGCCGGCCACCGAGTCCGGGACCGGGACCGCCGGCACCCCCGGGCCGGGCCGCCGCGACTCCCGGCGCCGAGCGGCCGCCGCCGCCAAGCGGACCCGGCGCCGCCGGGCGCTCAAGTGGACCGCCGGGGCCGGCGCCCTGGTGATGGTCGCGGGCTGCGGCGGGGCGTACTACCTGTACCAGCACTTCAACAGCAACCTGACCTCCGTCAAGGTCCAGCTGGGCAACGAGGAGGAGCGGCCCAAGGCCGCCGGGGACGCGCTCAACATCCTGGTGCTGGGCACCGACAGCCGGCAGGGCCTCGGCCGCGAGTACGGCGACGAGGGCAGCGCCGGGCACGCCGACACCACGCTGCTGTTCCACATCTCCAAGGACCGCTCCAACGCGACCGCGATCAGCATCCCGCGCGACCTGATGGTGCCGATCCCGGAGTGCCAGAGCAGCGACGGCAAGAAGATCCCCGGCTCCGCGCGGGACATGTTCAACAACAGCCTCGGCCAGGAGGGGCGCGACCCGGGCTGCACCTGGAAGACCGTCGAGAAGATGACCGGGATCCGGGTCGACCACTTCGTGCAGGTCAACTTCGAGGCGGTGAAGACGCTGTCCAGCGCCGTCGGCGGGGTCGAGGTCTGCGCGGCCAAGGACATCAACGACACGGACTCGCACCTGAAGATGAGCAAGGGCCGGCACGTGGTCCAGGGCGACGAGGCGCTGGCCTTCGTCCGCACCCGGCACGCCGTCGGCTTCGGGGGCGACCTCACCCGCATCCCGCTCCAGCAGCAGTTCATCAGCTCGATGATCCGCAAGATCAAGAGCGACGACACCCTGACCAGCCCGAGCAAGCTCTACAAGCTCGCCGACGCCGCCACCAAGGCGCTCACCGTGGACTCCGGGATCGGCAGCGTCGACAAGCTCAAGGACCTCGCGCTGGACCTCAGCAAGGTCGACACCAAGAACATCACCTTCGCCACCGTGCCGGTCCTGGACGACCCCAAGGACAAGGACCGGCTGGTGCTCAAGCAGCCGGACGCCGGGCAGCTGTTCTCGATGGTCGCGGGCGACCGCTCGCTGACCGAGACCGCCGCGCCCGCCGACGCCGCCACGGCCGCACCGGAGACCGCGGCGGCGGCCCCGACCGCCGCCGCCCCGACGGTGGACCCCAAGGACGTCCGGGTGACGGTGCGCAACGGCAGCGGGACGCGCGGGCAGTCGGGGCCCACCGTGGACAAGCTCCGCAGCAAGGGCTTCGCCAAGGCCACGACCGCCCCCGACGCGCCCGTCACCGCGACCACCGCGGTGTCCTTCCCGGCCGGGCAGGACGCCGCGGCCGCCGCCCTGGCCGCCGCGCTCGGCCTGCCGGGCGACGCCGTCCGGCCGGACCCGAAGGCGGATCCGAAGGGCCCGCTGGTGCTGGTGCTGGGCAAGGACGTCCTCGCCGCTCCGGCGGCGGCCCCGACCGAGGCGCCGAAGGACCTCCAGCGGGTGCAGGCGGACGACACCGACGCGTGCGCCAAGTAGGACGTGTGCGCCGAGTGGTCAGGCCCTACGCCGGCGCGAGGGTTCCGTCCGTCTCCCGGTAGTGCTCGCCGGTGCGGGGGCAGTGCCAGCGGCCGTCGCCGGCGGGCTCCAGCGGCTCGCCGGCGCGGCCGACCCAGCCGATCCGGCGGGCCGGGACGCCGGCGACCAGGGCGAAGTCCGGGACGTCCCGGTGGACCACCGCGCCGGCCGCGACCAGCGCCCAGCGGCCGACCGTCACCCCGGCGACCAGGACCGCCCGGCCGCCGATCGAACAGCCCTGACGGAGCGTCACTCCTTCGGCGCACCAGTCCTGTTGACGCTTGGGCCGACCGTCCGGGGTCACCGCGCGGGGGTGGCGGTCGTTGGTGAGGACGGCCGCGGGGCCGATGAACACCCCGTCCTCGACCAGCGCGGGCTCGTACACCAGCGCGTGGTTCTGCAGTTTGACCCGGTCCCCGATCCGGACGCCCGGGCCGACGTAGGCGCCGCGGCCGATCACGCACTCGGTGCCGATCACCGCGTCCTCGCGGACCTGGGCGAGGTGCCAGACCGTCGTCCCCGCGCCGATGACGGCCCGTTCGTCGACGTCCGCGCTCGGCTCGATCCGGGCCGCGCCGGGCCCGCCCTCAACTGTCGCCATGCGCACCGACGATAGCGGCGCGGGCTCGACTCTCAGGATTCGTCCGACAATTCGCGCGCCCGGCGGAAATTGTCGGACGAACCCTGCCGGGTCGGCGTCAGCTCGCCCTGGAGAGCACGTCCTTGGCGGCCGGTCCGACGCTGCCTATCACCCGGCGGGCCAGTGAGCGGGGCGAGGTGAGGAAGCCGAAGCCCCAGCTGAGGTGCATGGTGGCGAGCGCCACCGGCAGCATCGCCCTGGCCTTGAAGGACAGGCCGCGGCCGCCGACCAGCCCGCCGCCGAGGATGCCCAGCAGGTAGGCGCCGGGCACCGCGAGGAGGGCCGGGTGGACGGCGACGCCCAGCACCAGCCCGAGGGTGACGGCCAGCAGGGCGGTCGGCGGGGCCAGGTAGCGGAGGTTGACCGAGCCGCGGTGGTAGCGGGTGACCACCCGGCGCCAACGGCCGTAGTCCTTGTACTGCTTGGCCAGCGCCTTCACCGACGGCCGGGGCCGGTAGGTCACCTTGAGCTGCGGGGTGAACCAGACCAGCCCGCCGTCCTGGCGGATCCGGTAGTTGAGCTCCCAGTCCTGGGCGCGGATGAACTCCTCGTTGTAGCCGCCGAGCTTCTCCAGCACCTCGCGCCGGAACACCCCGAGGTAGACGGTGTCCGCCGGGCCGGCCAGGCCGCCGGTGTGGAAGGCGGCGTTGCCGACACCGATCTTGGAGGTCATCGCGGCGGCGACCGCGTTCTCCCACTCGGTCTCGCCCTCGGCGTGCATGATGCCGCCGACGTTGGCGGCGTCCATCTCGTCGAGCAGCCGGACCGCGGTGGTGATGTAGCCGGGGGTGAGCAGGCCGTGGCCGTCCACGCGCACCACTATCGGATGGCGCGAGCCGCGGATCGCGGCGTTCAGCCCCGCGGGGGTGCGACCGGTGGGATTCGGCACGGTCCGTACCCGCGGGTCCTCCGCCACCAGTTCGGCCGCGATCTCCGCGGTCCGGTCGGTGGACGGACCGAGGGCGATCACCACCTCCATCGGCCCGGGGTACTCCTGGTCCAGGATGCGCCGGACCGCCGTCCGCAGGTGTCGTTCCTCGTTGAGCACCGGCATGATCACGGAGACAGCCGGCAGCTCCTCAGCAGCCTTGGTGTTCATCGGGGCCAACCGTACCGGTGCGGACACGTCTCCGTCTTGTCCCGGTCCGGGCCGCTGCACGCAGCCCGCGACGCCCGGTTGGGCTCCTTGATCACGCCCACCGTACTCCGCTCCCCGTACGGGCCCGCAGCCGGGTCGGAACGGGCGGTTTCCGGAGGACGGGACGGAGCCCGGGAGGGCGCCCCCGGCGGGGTTCGGCGGTGGCCGCGCGGGTTCGGTGCAGGTTCGGCGCAGGTTCAGAGCAGGTGGTGAACGACGGTGAAGAGCGCGTAGCCGGCCAGCGACAACCGGTTCAGCAGGTGCTGCGGGCCGCCCAGCCGGTCCGGCAGCGACCGGTGCGGGCGCAGGTCCGGCCGGTGGGCGGCGGTCGCGACGGCCCGGGCCAGCTCCACCGGGTCGTAGCGGTCCCCGAAGTGTCCGGCCAGCCAGGCGGCCGGGCGGCTGCCGACGGTGACCTCCTCGCCCGAGCGCAGCTGGACGGTGAGCAGGTTGCGGTGGACCGCGGCCGCGTTGATCTCCTGCCACCGGAAGGTCCGGGTGCGCAGCGCGGTGGCCATCCGCAGGCCGTCCCGGTCGACGACCATCTGCCAGGAGAGGGTGCGGCCGCAGGCGAGGATCGCCACCGTGCCGGTCAGGAGCGGGTGCACCAGCCCGCCCCACCAGCCGCTCCTGCCGAGCAGCACGACGAGGCCCGCGAGCAGCAGTGCGGGCACCGGACCGGCCACCGCCCGCAGCGGCAGCGGCATCTCCCAGCGCCGGGCGGGCACCGGTTCGGCGTCCGGCCCGGCCGAGGGGGCGGCGGCCACCGTCTCGGCGGTCAGGGCGGCGACGGCCAGTTCCCGCTCCCGGTAGCCCTCGGTGCGCCGGCCCGGCCGCGGGGCCCGGGCGGCGGGGGCGACCACGGCCGCCACCCACCGCGGGTCGTGGTCCAGCAGTCCGGGGCGGACCAGGAGCTGCTGCTCCGGCCCGTCGGGCCCCCGGTACAGCACGGCCGGCACGCTCCGGCCGGCACGGGCGAGCCAGGCGGCGGCCTGCTCCGGGGTCAGCCGGTCGAAGACGTCCCCGAGCTCCTCCTCTTCCTCGTCGTAGGAGACCTCGAGATCGAGGTGGTCGGCGTCGTCGTCCTCGGTCTCCAGGTGTTCGGGCACCCAGGCCGGGCCCTCGCCGCCCGGGGCGCCGTAGCGGGCCCAGCGGTAGCGGTCGCCCTCGACCAGCCGCCAGAGCGCGGGGCCGTCCGGCGGGCCGTCCAGCGGCTGCACCAGCAGGTCGCCCCGGGCGTCGGCGCGGACCCGGACGGCGAGGGCGGGCGCGGAGCCCGCGAAGGAGGGCCGGGAGCGGCGGGCGTTCGCGGTGGCGGCCGAACCGAGCAGCAGCAATCCGGGCAGGGCGAGCAGGCCGCCGGCGGTCAGCGCGCCGGTGAGGTCGTAGTCGTCGCCGACGGCGCGGACGGCGGCGCCGTCCACCAGCAGCGGGACGGCCTCGCCGGGCTGCGGCGGCCGGGCCCACCAGACGTCCAGCCGGGCGGTGCGTTCCGGGCCGCCGCCGGGCGGGTGGAAGCGGACGGTCAGGACGCCGTCCTGGTCGGTGTCGCCCGCGGTGCCGGTGACCTGGTCGGCCCGTTCGGCGCTCGCCTGCTGCCGGGCCTGCCCCCACAGCCCGTACAGCGGGAACGCCAGGGCGGCGGCGAGCAGCAGGCCCCCGAGCGCGCGGCGCAGCACCGGCGGGCCGTCGGGGTGGACGGGTGAGGGCGCTCCGGCGGCGGTCCAGGGGAAGGGGACGGGCGGGGCCATCAGTTCGTCGAGCTGCTGGCGGGCGCGGCGGCGGCCGAGCTCGGCGCCGATCAGCGCGGCGGAGAGCAGCAGGTGGACCAGGACGGCCGTCCAGCGGCCGAGCGGGGTGACCAGGCCGTGCGGGGCGTACCAGAGCACCGCGAGGACGGCCGGCGGGACCAGCGCCCGGCCGCGGAACCGGCCGGCCAGCAGGACCACTTCGGCGAGCACCGACCAGGCGGCCAGCGAGGAGCCCCAGGTGTCCCGGCAGACGCCCTGGACGTTGCAGTCGCCGGGGGTCGGCTCCACCGCGGTGGCCAGGATGACGAAGGCGGCCGGCAGCAGCGCCGGCCAGCGGCCGTCCAGGCGCCAGGCGGTGCGGGCGGCGCGCCAGCGGGTGGCAGCGGCGGCGGTGAGGGGCGCGGCGCTGGGCAGCGGCGGGGCGTCCGGGGTATCCGGGGCGAACATCGGACGATCATCTCAGTCGGCCGGGGGCGGCCCGTGCCGCAGGGGCCGGGTGCTGCCCGCACCCGGCCCCTGCCCCCCGTTTCCCCCCCTCGGCGGCCCCCCCCACCGCCGGGTCCTGCGGCCCGCGCCGCCCGGCCGGTCCGTCGTGACGGCCGCGGTCGGTCCGTCGCGATGGCCCCGGTCAGTCCGTCGCGATGGCCGCGAGGACGTTCATCCGCCCGGCCCGGAAGGCCGGGACGAGGGCGGCGACCAGCCCGATCACCACCGAGGAGACCAGCGTCACCGCGAGCGTGGTGGTCGGGACGGAGAGCGTGGCCAGACCCTGGTCGCGCAGCACCCGCTGGGCGGTGACGCCCCAGGCCAGCCCGAGCCCGGTGCCCAGGACCGCGCCGAACACCGAGATCACCACGGCCTCCAGCCGGATCATCCGGCGCAGCTGGCGGCGGGAGAGCCCGATCGCCCGCAGCAGGCCGATCTCCCTGGTCCGCTCGACCACCGACAGCGCCAGGGTGTTGACCACCCCGAGCACGGCGACCGTGATGGAGAGGCCGACCAGGCCGTAGATCAGGTAGAGCAGGGTGTTGACCTGGGACTGCACGACCTCCTTGTAGCCGGCCTGGTCCTTGATGGTCAGCTGCGGGTACTCCTTGAGCGCGCCCTCCAGGGCGGTCAGCGTCTTCGCGACGTCGGCTCCGGAGGAGGCCTTGGCGAAGAACGTCCAGACCGGCGGCTGCTCGGCGGCGGGCACGGCCCTGGCCATGGTGTCGAAGTCGACGAAGGAGCCGTCGCCGAACAGCGAGCCCTTCGCGAACACGGCGCCCACCGGCAGCACCTGGGTGCGGCCCTTGCCGTAGGCGACGGTCACCTGGTCGCCGACCTTCAGGCCGTGGTCCTTCGCGAAGGCCTCGCCGATCCCCAGCTCGCCCCGCCCGATCGCGTCCACCGAACCGGCGGTGACCGGGAGGTGGAAGTCGGTGCCGAAGAAGGCGGGCGGCGCGGCGGTGAGGTTGGTCTTCACGCTCCGGCCGTCCGGCAGCTGGAGCTTGGGGCCGAAGGACTTCTGGGTGGTGACGTGGTCGATGCCCGGGGTCCGGCGGACGGCGTCCAGCATCTCGGGGGTGATCGAGGTGCGGCCGCCCTGGACGATGTAGTCCGCGCCCACCGACCGGTCGATCTGCGCGTTGGCCGAGGTGACCGTCGAGGCGCTGAACACCGAGGAGCCGATCACCAGCGCCAGTCCGATCATCAGCGCGGCGGCGGTGGCCCCGGTACGACGCGGGTTGCGCATCGCGTTGCGCTGGGCGAGCCGGCCGGACGGGCCGAACAGCGCCGGCAGCAGCGCGCCCAGCACCCGCACCACGGCGGTGGCCAGCAGCGGGCCGAGCACCACGAAGCCGACCAGGGTGAGCAGCACGCCGAGACCCAGGTACTGACCGCCGGTGGCCGCCTTCTCCGCCTGCGCGGCCAGCACCAGCAGACCGCCGCCGCCCGCCGTCAGGACCAGGCCGACCACCGTGCGGACCAGGTTGGCGCGGCCCTCGGCCGGCGTGCCGTGGTCGCGCAGCGCGGCCATCGGCGCGATCCGGCTCGCCCGGCGGGCCGGGACCCAGGCCGCCACCAGGGTCACCACGATGCCCAGGGCGTACCCGGCGAGGAACACCGTAGGACCGATCTTCAGGTCGCCCGCGTCGAGCTTCATGCCGATCGCGTTCATCAGCTTGATCAGGCCGACCGCGATGCCCAGACCGGCCGCGACCCCGAGGGTCGAGCCGAGCACGCCGAGGATCAGCGCCTCGACCAGGACCGAGCGGTTCACCTGCCGGCGGCTGCCGCCGATGGCGCGCAGCAGGCCGATCTCCCGGGTGCGCTGGGCGACCAGCATCGAGAAGGTGTTGATGATCAGGAAGCAGCCGACGAACGCCGAGATGAGCGAGAAGCCGAGCATCGCGTTCTTCATGAAGCCGAGGCCGCTGCCGATGCTCTTGGTGTTCTCGTCCTTCTGCTCGGCCGCGGTCTTCACCTGGTAGCCGGCGCCCAGCTTGGCCAGGGCGTCGGCCTTGAGCCGGTCGTTGCCCCGGCTGCCGTCGCCGAACGCCTCGACCGAGGTGTACGCCTGCTCGCCGAGCAGCACCTGCTGGGCGGTCGGGGTGTCCAGGAAGGCCAGCGCCGCACCGGGGTTGGTGGTGGTGAAGGAGGCGATGCCGGAGATCGTGAACTCGTGCCGGCCGTCGGCGTTGTCGACCCGGAGCTTGGCGCCGAGGCCGAGCCCGGCCTTCTTCGCGGTGTCCGCGTCCAGCACCAACTCGCCCGCGTTCCGCGGGGCGTGGCCCTGGGTGAGGTGCACCGCGCTGCGCGGGGTCTCGGTCCAGTTGCCGACCAGGGTCGGCGCGCCGGAGGTCGGGCCGACCAGCTTGTTGGTGGCCGGGTCGACCAGGGTCGCGTTCTCGACCATGACCTGGCCGACCGCCGACTTCACCCCCGGCACCGCGGCGACCTGCTGCGCGGCCGCCACCGGGACGGTCCGCGGCTTGTCGGAGGCCTGCTGGTCGTCGTCCTCGGCCGGCTTGGGCGGCTGGACGGAGACGTCGGAGGCGGTCGCGGCGAACAGCTTGTCGAAGGTGCTGGTCGCGGTGTCGGAGAAGACCAGGGTGCCGGAGACGAACGCGACCGACAGCATCACGGCGATCAGGGAGAGCACCATGCGGCCCTTGTGGGCGAAGAAGCTCCGCAGAGCGGTCTTGAGCAGCATCTGTCCCGTCCCGCCCGCTCAGCTGGTCCGCTTGCCGTCGAAACGGCGCATGCGTTCGAGGACGGAGTCGGCGGTGGGCGCGTGCATCTCGTCGACGATCACGCCGTCGGCGAGGAAGAGCACGCGGTCCGCGTAGCCCGCGGCGACCGGGTCGTGGGTCACCATCACGATGGTCTGGCCCAGTTCGTCGACCGAGCGGCGCAGGAAGGTGAGCACCTCGGCGCCGGCCCGGGAGTCCAGGTTGCCGGTGGGCTCGTCGCCGAAGATGATCTCGGGCCGGGCGGCCAGCGCCCGGGCCACCGCGACGCGCTGCTGCTGGCCGCCGGAGAGCTGCGCCGGGCGGTGCTTGAGCCGGCCGGCCAGGCCGACGGTCTCCACCACCTGGTCCAGCCAGGCCTGGTCCGGCCGGCGGCCGGCGATGTCCATCGGCAGCGTGATGTTCTCCAGCGCGGACAGCGTCGGGAGCAGGTTGAACGCCTGGAAGATGAAGCCGATCTTGTCCCGGCGCAGCCTGGTCAGCTGCTTGTCCTTGAGTCCGGTGATCTCGGTGTCGCCGATCCAGATCCGCCCGCCGCTGACCGTGTCCAGGCCGGCCAGGCAGTGCATCAGGGTCGACTTCCCGGAGCCCGACGGGCCCATGATCGCGGTGAAGCGGCCACGCTGGATGTCGACGTCCACCGCGTCGAGCGCGGTGACCCTGGTCTCGCCCGCGCCGTACGCCTTGCTGACCTGACGGGCCGCGGCGGCGACGGCGGGCGCGCCGCCGGGAAGCTGGGGGTCGTACACGGCTGTGGCTGCCGTCGTCACTGGAGTCTCCTAAGAAGTGGGCCCGACCGTCGACCCCGGCCGGCCCTCCGTGCGCGGGCATGCCGCAGGACGCGGGCATGGCGCGGGAAGGGTCGTCGACCGGGAGTTGACCCCACCCACCGGGCCCGGCGGGCGCCGGTTCCCGGGAGAACCTCGCCCCTCGTCGGCACGAGCGGGGACGTCCACAACGTTAGGAGGAACAGCGGGCGCTCTCGTCATCCGCCGGAATGAAGCCGTCCAACCAAGGATCTACGGGGCGCGGCGCCCCTCCCCCTAAGGGGTGCCGCGCCCCGTCTCGGGGACGCCCCGTACGGGGCCCGGGCCCCGGTTCCTCAGCCGGTCAGCGCCGGTACGGCCAGCCGCTCCAGGGCCTGCGCGAAACCCTCCACGACCGGGGCCAGCAGGGCGTCGGTCTCGCGCTCGACCAGGGTCGTCCCGTCCTCCCCGGTGGTGATGTGGCGGTCGAGCACGAACCAGCCCTGGGTGATGTGGCCGGCGCCCATCGAGCTGAGCACCGGGCGCAGCGCGTAGTCCACCGCCAGCACGTGCGCGGGCGAGCCGCCGGTGGCCAGCGGCAGGACGGCCTTGCCGGCCAGCGCGTACTGCGGGAGCACGTCCAGCAGGGCCTTCAACAGGCCCGAGTAGGCGGCCTTGTAGACGGGGGTGCCGATCACGACGCCGTCCGCCCGGGCGAACAACTCGGTCACGGCGACGATCTCCGGGTGGTCGAAGTCGCCCGACAGCAGCGCGTGCGCGGGCAGGCTGCGCGCCTCGAACGGGACGACGTGGTGGCCGCGGGCCTCCAGCCCGGCGTCGACGTGGCGCAGCAGGCGGGTGGTGCGGGAGGTGGCGGACGGGGAGCCGGAAACGGACAGGACGGTGGCCATGGGGTTCACCTTTGGCTGGAAGCGGGGGCGGCGCCACGCGGCGCAGGAGGACCGCTGCGGGTCGGAGCCCTGGAAGGTGTTTCGACGTGCTCGGCGTGCTCGGCGTGCTCGGCGTGCTCGGCGTGCTCGGCGTGCTCGGCGTGCTCGGCGTGCTCGACGCGTTCGAGGTGAGGTGCTCGGCGCGGGTGGGGTGACGCCGAGGTGATCCGGTGGGCGCGCTTCAGCCGCGACAGAGCGAACAGGCCACACCACGCCGCAGGTCGACGTGCCGCCGACGCGTGAGTGCCCAACGCTGATCCATACCCGAAATGCAAACACGCTGCGTTCGAGCCGGTCAAGAATCGTTTCGCCAGTTGAACGGCGGGTGACGTGACGCGTGGTGACCGGGCTCACGTCGACCCGGCGCCCGCGCCGCCCGTCCCCACCGTCGTACGGCCGCGCGGAAGTTGCGGCGGAACGATCCGACCCGTGCATCAAAACTGCTACAAGCGACCTGGTGGAGTACCCCGGGGGGAGTCAGCACGAGCGGGGTCGGGCATCCTCGACGACATGAACACGTGGCAGGAGGGCCGCCCGGGAGGCGGCGGGAACCCGTACCGAGACGGGAACCCGTATGGGGGCGGCGGCAACGGCGGCGCGTACGGGCGCGGCGGGGGCGGCGCGGCGGCCGAGCCGCCGCTGCCGTCGTCGATGAACCCGCGCGGGCCGGGTGCGCCCGCGCCACGACAGCCGGAGCCGTCCCGGCTCGGCGGCGTCCCGCCGCAGGGTCCGGGCGGGCAGCCCGGCGGCCGCCCCGGTGGGCCTGGGGGCCCCGGCGGTCCCGGCGGTCCCGGCGGTCCCGGACGACCGGGTGGGCCCGGGGGCCCGGGCGGCGCCCAGCCGGGCGGTATACAGACCAAGCGGTGGCCGCGGCGCCGGATCGTCAAGTGGTCGGTCTTCGGCCTCCTGATCGCCGTCATGGTCACCGCCGTCTCGACCTGGTTCTGGGCCGACTCCAAGCTCAACCACGAGAACGTGCTCGCCGACTACCCCGGCCGCCCGCCGGCCGGCAAGGGCACCAACTGGCTGATCGTCGGCTCCGACAGCCGCCAGGGCCTCACCGACTCGGAACAGGACGACCTGCACACCGGTCACGACACCGAGGGCAAGCGCAGCGACTCGATGATGATCCTGCACGTCGGGGACAACGGGAACACCCTGATGAGCATCCCGCGCGACTCCTGGGTGCCGATCCCCGAGTACAAGAGCAGCAGCGGCAAGACCCTCAAGGGCACCACCTCGAAGATCAACTCGGCCTTCGGCAACGGCGGCGGCCGCCTCCTCGTCCAGACCGTCGAGCTGAACACCGGCATCCGCATCGACCACTACGCCGAGATCGGCTTCGCCGGCTTCGTCGGCATCGTCGACTCCATCGGCGGCGTCGAGATGCACATCGACCAGGACCTCAAGGACAAGGACTCCGGTCTCGACCTCAAGGCCGGCGACCAGACCCTCAGCGGCAAGCAGGCCCTCGCCTTCGTCCGCCAGCGCCACCAGATGGCCGACCAGGACCTCGGCCGGATGCGCAACCAGCAGAAGTTCCTCGGCGCCCTCGCCCACCAGGCGGCCTCCCCCGGCACCGTGTTGAACCCGTTCACCTTCTACCCGCTGGTCGACTCCGCCCTCGGCACCCTCATCGTCGACGACGACGCCGGCCTCACCGACCTCGGCTCGCTCTTCCTCGCCATGAAGGACGTCAACGGCGGCGGCGGCAAGACCCTGACCGTCCCGATCGGCAACCCGGATTACCGGACCAAGACCGGGGAGTCGGCGGTGCTGTGGGACGCCGCCAAGTCCAAGCAGGTCTTCGACGCCTTCAAGAACGACACCGCGGTACCGGACATCAAGTAGCCCGCCGTGACGTGAAGTGGCCGCGCCGACACCATGGGTGGATGTCGGCCCGGGCCGCGGTCGCCTAACCCGCCTGCGGGAGCAGGCCGGTGCCGCACTCGGGGAAGCGGACCAGCCACTCCCCCTCGCCGCCGGCGGCCTCGGTGGCGCCCGCGTAGCCGTAGTGGATCAGCCGCCCCTCGCCGCCCGCCAGCCAGCGGGCGCCGGTCAGGTGCACGGTCAGGGCCGCCGGGCGGTGCGGGTCGGGCCGCTCCAGCACCAGCTCGTGCTCGGCCTCGCCCGGCCGGAAGGCCACCGCGGTCTCCGTGGCCGGCCGGCGCGGGCTGCCGCCCTCCCGGTACGTCCAGTACGCGGCCACCGTCACGGTGAGCGCGCCGTCCACGCCGCCGGTGCCCGGCCGCACGTACTCCTCGTCCGGCACCCAGCGCGAGTGGTGGCGGATCTCCTCCGGCCCCCAGCGCTCGTCCCAGCGCACCCAGTAGCCCGCCACCCGCTTGACCGTCATGACCTCGCAGGCGACCCGCACCGCGATCCGCGCCGGATTGACCGGCTCGCACGAGGCCAGCGAGACCACCGTCACCTGCTCGTACGTCACCGCGCCGTCGTCGGCGTCCTGTTCCATCGGTGAACCACCTTGCCGGAGTGTCGAGTTCGCCGCGGCTCCGACCGCGCACGGAGAGCCTAGAGCGACCGGATCGGCACACGGAGTGATTGCGCGGTTCCGGCCCGCCCGCCCGCTCACCGGGCTACCCTGCCCCCGGACACGCCACCGCCCCGGAGTGGGAAGTCGACTGATCGGACTTCCCCGGCCGGGGCGGTGTGCGGTTTCGAACCGATGAACCGGTGACTACTCGACGATGCCGGACTTGGCGATGGTGACCTTCGCCGAGGTGCGGCCGCTCTGCGAGCCGAGCTTCTCGACCGCCGTCACGACGTCCATGCCCTCGACGACCTCGCCGAAGACGACGTGCTTGCCGTCCAGCCAGTCGGTGACGATGGTGGTGATGAAGAACTGCGAGCCGTTGGTGTTGCGGCCGGCGTTGGCCATCGACAGCAGGCCCGGGCGGGTGTGCTTGATCTTGAAGTTCTCGTCGGCGAACTTCTCGCCGTAGATGCTCTTGCCACCGGTGCCGTTGTGGTTGGTGAAGTCACCGCCCTGCAGCATGAACTGCGGGATCACGCGGTGGAAGCCGGAGCCCTCGTAGCCGAAGCCGTTCTGGCCGGTCGCGAGCTCGCGGAAGTTCTGGGCGGTCTTGGGGACGACGTCGTCGTACAGCTTGAAGACGATGCGGCCCGACGGAACGCCGTCGATCTCGATGTCGAAGAAAACGTTGGAAGCCATGCAGGGATCATGGCACGACCCGTCGGCCGACGCGCGTCACCCCCGGCCCGGCGCCGGGTGGCGGCCCCGTGTTATCCGGCCGGCGCGAGGGCCGCGGAAGCTACCATCACCGTCGGGTTCAAGCGTTCGGTCACGGCGACGGGGTGGGCGGCATGCGGATCGGTGAACTGGCCCGACGGACGGGCGTGAGCGAGCGCTCGCTGCGCTACTACGAGCAGCAGGGCCTGCTGGTCGCCCGACGGACCGACGGCGGGCACCGGGAGTACCCGGAGCCGGCGGTGGACCGGGTCGTGCTGATCCAGGAGCTGTTCGCGGCCGGGCTGCACAGCCGCACGATCTACAAGATCCTCCCCTGCATGCGCGACTCCGACGGCGGCCCGAACGAGATCGCCACCCCGCTGCTGGTCGAGGAACTGGCCTCCGAACGGGACCGGATCGACCGGATGATCACCGACCTGCTCCGCTCCCGCGAGGTGCTGGACGAGGTGATCGCGACCGCCTCCGGCCGGCCGCGGGCCGGGGCGGCGGAGGCCGACGCGGTGTAGCCGAGACCGCGGAGGCCCGGGGCCCGGGGCCCGGGGCCCGGGGCTCGGGGCTCGGGGCTCGGGGCTCGGGGCTCGGGGCTCGGGGCTCGGGGCTCGGGGCTTCAGGCCTTCAGCTTGCGCCAGACCGCCTCCAGGGCCGCGATGTCGCCCTCGTCGAGCCGGTCGGTGAAGACCGGCGCGAGGACGGCCCGCCGGGTGGCGTCGGCCTCGGCGAAGGCGGCGCGACCCTGCCCGGTCAGTTCGATCCGCACCGACCGGGCGTCGGAGGCGGAGGGCGTGCGGGCCACCAGGCCGCGTGCGGCCAGGGCGTCGACCACCCGGGAGACCTGGCTGCGGCTGAGCATCGTCTTCGCGCCCAGGTCGGAGGCGGCGACCGGCTCCTGCTGCCCGTTGAGCCAGAGCATCACCTCGAACCAGGACAGCGACAGCCCGTGCACCCGGGTGAGCTCGCGGTCCACCTGGGCGGCGAGGGTGGTGCCGGCCCAGACCAGACCGTAGAAGGCGTGGTCCTGCTCGGACAGCGGGCCCAGGGAGAGGTCGGCACGGTTCATGACGTTCATCGTACCGAGGTGCGTGCGCGTGCACGGACTCCGCGCACGCGCACGACTCCGGCGGCTGCACCGCCAGAGCGTCCTGGCTAGAACGCCTGGTGGTCCGGCTCGCAGACCGTGCCGGGCGGCGGGAGTTCACCGCTGACCAGGTACCGCTGCTCGCGGTCCCAGGCGCAGGCGCTCGGGTTGCCCAGCGCCGTGTGGCCGTAGCCGTGGACGGTCAGCAGGCGGCCGCGGGCGAGGGTGTCGGCGAGCGCGCGGGACCCTTCGTAGGGCCAGGCCGGGTCGCCGGTGAGGGCCACGACCAGGATCGGCGCGGAGGTCGGCCGGTTCCACGGGCCGGTGTAGCGGTCCCGGGCGGCCTCGGCCGGCCAGGCGGCGCAGCGCTGGTTCTGCCAGACCAGGTACGGGCCGGTGGCGCCCGCACGGGCCCGGGCGAGGGCGGACAGCGCCGGGTACGTGGTGTCGGCGGCCGGGTCGGCACCGGAGACGGGCGGGTTGACGGTGTCGGCGCAGAGCGCCCCGAGGGTCTGCGCCTGCTTGGGCTGGCCGCCGGTCGGCAGTGGCGCCGAGGCGTCCGGGGCGGCGGTCCACAGCTGCTGGAGCAGTCCGCCCAGCGCCGGCCAGCCGGTGCCGGGGGCGTTCGGCACCGGGGTGGCGGCGTAGAGCATCGGCAGGACGGTGGAGGCGGTGGAGGCCTGGTCGAAGGTGGCCGCCGCCGGCGGGGTGCCGAGCGTCACCGGCGCCCGGCCCAGCCGGTCGAGCAGTTCGGCGAACTTGGCGCGGGTGGCGTCCCGGTCCGCCGCCGCGAAGGCGCAGGCGGCGGGGCCGGCGTCGGCGCACTGGTCGAGGAAGGCGTCGAGGGTGCGGGCGCCGGCGAGGTCGCTGCCGGTGCGCAGGAACGGCGGCAGGGCGCGCTGCTGCGGCGAGCGCCCGGTGGACCAGGCGACCGGGTCGGGGGCGCTGTCCAGCACCATCGCGCGTACCCGGGTCGGGAAGAGGTTGGCGTAGGTGGCGCCCAGGTAGCTGCCGTACGAGGTGCCGAGGTAGCTCAGCCGGCGGTCGCCGACGGCGGCGCGCAGCAGGTCCAGGTCGCGGGCCGTGTCGGCGGTGGACAGGTGGGCGAGCAGGCCGGTCCGCTCGTTGTCGGCGCACTGGCGGCCGAAGCGCGCGTACGTCGTCGCCCAGGCCGACTCCTGGGCGGCGCCGACCGGGTAGCCGGCCGGCAGCCCGGCGAGCAGGCCCTGCTCGGCCGCCGCGTCCGGGAAGCACTGCGGCACGGTGGAGTCGCCGACGCCGCGCGGGTCGAAGCTGACCAGGTCGAACCGCTCCCGCACCTGCGCCGGGAGCATCCCGTACACGGCGGGCAGCGCCTGGGTGCCGGGCACGCCCGGGCCGCCGGGGTTGAAGAACAGCGAGCCGATCCGGTGCGCCGGGTCGGTCGCGGGGTGCCGGATGACGGCCAGCTCGACGGTGCGCCCGGCCGGGTCGCGGTAGTCCATCGGCACCGTGGCGCGGGCGCAGTCGAAGTCCGGTACGCAGGACCGCCAGTCCAGCCGGGGCACCGGCCCTGCGGGGGCGGCCGCCGCCGAGGCGGCCGGGGCGAGACCGGCCAGCAGCAGCCCGGCGGCTGCGGCGGCGCCGGTTCTGAGGGCGGAGGTGAGGCGGGGTCGGGGCATGGGCAGGGCCTCCCGTTTCGGTGGACTGACGTGCAGTCACCAAGACTCGGGGCGCCCGCTGCCGGACCTCTCACATCCCACCGGCACCGCTGTCATGCCGCTGTCACCGCCGCCCCGCGCGGCTCAGGCGGGCTTGCGGGCCAGCAGGTAGGCCTGCGGGGTCGGCTGCACGCCCTCCTCCGGCTCACGGAGCGTGCGGGAGGTGAGCCGCAGTCCGGCCTCGCGGACCAACTCCGCGATCCGGTCCGGCTGCTGGCGGCGGAAGTCCAGCGCCACCGGGTGGCCGAAGGGCTGGTCGATCCGCAGGGGCTCGTCACCGACCTGGAAGGCGAGCAGCAGGTGGCCGCCCGGGGCGAGCACCCGCGCGAACTCGGCGAACACCTCCGGCAAGCGCTCCGCCGGGGTGTGGATGATCGAGTACCAGGCGACCGCGCCGGTCAACTCGCCGTCCCGCAGCGGGAGGTCGAACAGCGAGCCCTCGGTGAAGTCCAGCCCGGGGTACGTCGCGCGGGCCAGCTCGACCATCCTCGGCGACAGGTCGATGCCGCGGACGTCGAGGCCGAGGCCGTGCAGGTGGTGCGTCACCCGGCCGGGGCCGCAACCCAGTTCGGCCACCGGGCCGTCGGCGCGCCCGGTACGGACCGACTCGGCGCGGACCAGCTCGGCGAAGGCCGCGAGCACCGCCCGGGACAGCGGCTCGCCGGCCAGTTCGTCGCGGAAGCGGTCGGCGTAGTCGACGGCGATGGCGTCGTAGAACGCCCTGGTCGTGGTGAGGAAGTCCGGCTCGGCCATGGTCCGGCACCCTACCCGTCACCGCCGGGTCTGGCGCGCGGCCGGCTCCAACTCCCGCTCCGCCACCGTCTGGTCGCCGCCCGTCTCGCCGGTCGGCGTCGACGAGCAGGCGCCAGAGGCCGGAGCGGGGGCGGTCGTCCGGCTACGGCAGGTTGCGGGCCATGACGATGCGCTGGACCTGGTTGGTCCCCTCGTAGATCTGGGTGATCTTCGCGTCCCGCATCATCCGCTCCACCGG
>NZ_JBFBFU010000051.1:0-42133 GCF_040684355.1 Kitasatospora sp. NPDC091276
CCGACGTCATGGCGCCCTCCCAGACCGCCCGCGTCAGCGAGGCGTTGGCGGGCCGCGCGCTGCCCGTCCTCCTCCACGGACAGCGCGCGACCTGATCGGCACCGCCGGAAACCAGGTGGCCGACTCGGGGTCGGTGCGCACATCGGCAATGAGAAGGGGCGGGCGCCGGGGTCGGCGCCCGCCCTCCCTCGTCCGGGTGCGGTCAGCTCCAGGGGTTGGCCGGCTGGTCGCTGATGGCGGTCCAGAAGCGGGTGCCGGCGGGCAGGGTGCCGTTGGCCCACAGGCCCCAGCCGTTGGCGTCGTGGAACTCGGCCATCCGGAAGCCGGTGCCGAAGTAGCCGGCGCAGAGCTGGTCGGCGGCGGTCCGGCTGGTGAGCTGGCTGCCGGAGGTGGGGATGGTGGCCTTCACCTCGCCGCCGGCCCAGCTGTGGTAGCCGCTGGTGGGCACGCCGGCGGGGGCGGGGCGGCCGTCCTGCTTGAGGCACAGTACGGGCAGCTGCGCGGTGGCGGGGGTGTCGCCGCTGTACGCGTTGCTGCTGTTGTCGTTGCCGACGTGCACGACGTTGTCGGCGCGCTGCTCAAGGGTGGCCCAGGTCATGCCGTTGTGGGTGGCGACGCCGCCGAACAGGGCCTCGTAGGTGTTGCGGGCGATGTCCCACTCCTGGTACCCGCCGTAGTTGCAGTCGAACATGTAGAGCCGCCAGCCGCCGCCGATCCTGTGCTCGGTGTTGTCCAGGCACTGGGAGGTGGAGATGTTCTGCAGCCGGATCCCGAGCATGCCGTAGCGCGGCGTGCTGTCGGCCGCGGTCCACGGCGTGACCCGCCACATCTGCGAGGTGTCGTTGGCGTAGCACTGGACGCCGGAGGGGGTGCTGTCGACCGTCAGGCAGGAGCGCTGGTCGGCGGCGTTGTTGACGGTGTAGACGCTCGGCAGGCCCGGGACGGGCTTGAACACCCACTGGCCCGGGTTGTCGGACGGCGCGCAGGGGTGCAGACCCTGCCCGCCCCATATCGCGCCGTTGGGACAGCGCTCGGACTTCTGGTTGAGCAGGACCGTCGAGGGGGTGTCGGCCGAGGCCGAGCCGCCCGGGACCAGCACCAGGCCGGTCAGGGCGAGCGCGATGCCGAGGACGATACGCCGGACTAGCGAACGCACAGTGCTCTCCAAGGAGGGGAGACGACGAGGGGCGGTGGCCGGTCCGGAGGGCCCCCGGGCCACCCGGTCCGTCCGCCGCGGTCAGCTTGTCAGCGCGCGATCAATCGCCGGTATCCCAGTTTCCTGGGGGTCGTTCGACACCCGACTGGTCAGGGGCGCGGCCAGGGGCGCCCGTCGAGGTGCTCGATGTCGGTGTTGAAGCGGCGCAGGTAGGCGGCGAAGGTGGTGACGTCCTGGGCGGACCAGCCGGCCATCACCCGGTCCAGGGCCTCCACGTGGGCCTCGCGCTCCTCGTCGAGGCGGCGGTCGCCCTCGTCGGTGAGGCGGAACTTGCGGGCCATCCCGCCGTCGGGGTCGGCGATCCGCTCGACCAGGCCGGCCCGGGTCATGGCGGCGGTCTGCCGGTTGAGGGTGGAGGCGTCGAGGTTGAAGGCCTCGCTCAGCTCGCCGATGGACATCGGGCCCTGGATGCGGATGCGGCTGAGCAGGATGTACGCGCTGCGCTCCAGGGTGCTGCCGCGCGGGCGGGCGGCGGACTGGCTCAGGTAGTGGTGGCGGCCGAGCACCATGTACTCGAACTCGACCAGGTCCGTACGTTCTCCCATGCCGTCGTCCTTCGCCCTTCACCCTCATCGCCGCACCGCTGACCTGCGGGTTTCGCGGGCCTTGTCCAGTATGGCAAAGGGGTGTGACGGCGTGACCCGGCCATGTAGTGTGCTCGATGCACATAATATGCACGATACACATTCCGTTTCCGAGGAGCCCGCCATGGACGGCCCCCAGCCCGGCGGCACGACCGCCCCCACCACCGGCACCGCCCCGACCGCCGGCACCACCCCCACCACCGGCATCGTCGCCACCCTCGCTTTCACCGGCACCGTGGCCGCGATCATGCAGACCCTGGTCACCCCGCTGATCGGCGAACTGCCCCGACTGCTGCACACCGCGCCGTCCAACGCCTCCTGGGCGATCACCGCGACCCTGCTCGCCGGCGCCGTCTTCGTCCCGATCAGCGGACGCCTGGGCGACCTGCTGGGCAAACGCCGCATGCTCCTGGCCTGCTGCGTACCGCTGTTCATCGGATCGGTCCTGTGCGCGCTCGCCTCCGCGGCCGTACCGATGATCATCGGCCGCGGCCTCCAGGGCATGGGCATGGGCGTCGTCCCGCTCGGCATCAGCCTGCTGCGCGAAGTCCTGCCGCCCGAACGGCTCGGCTCCGCCATCGCCCTGGTCAGCGCCTCGATGGGGATCGGCGGCGGCCTCGGCCTGCCGATCGCCGCCGCCGTCGCCCAGTACGCCAGCTGGCGGGCCCTGTTCTGGGGCGCCGCCGCCCTCACCCTCGTCGTCGCCGCGATGATCCGCTTCCTCGTCCCCGCCCCCGCCCGGCGCCCCGCCGGCGGCCGCTTCGACCCCGTCGGCGCGGCCGGCCTGGGCGCCGGACTGGTCTGCCTCCTGCTGCCCGTCTCCAAGGGCGCCGACTGGGGCTGGACCGACCCCCTCACCCTCGGCCTGTTCGCCGCCGCCGCCGTCCTGCTCCTCGCCTGGGGCCGGTGGGAACTGCGCTGCCCCGAACCGCTGGTGGACCTGCGGGTCACGGCCCGCCCCCGGGTCCTGCTGACCAATGCCGCATCCGTCCTGGTCGGCTTCGGCATGTACGCGCAGGCGCTGATCATCCCCCAGCTGCTCCAACTCCCCGAGGCCACCGGCTACGGCCTGGGCCGGTCGATGCTGGCCATGGGCCTGTGGATGGCGCCCTCCGGCCTGATGATGATGGCCGTCTCACCACTGGGCGCACGCCTGTCGGCCGCGCGCGGCCCCAAGTTCACCCTGGTCGCCGGTTCCCTCGCGATCGCCGCCGGATACGGACTCTCGATGGTGCTCATCGGCTCCACCTGGGGCGTCCTGGTCGTGACACTGGTGTGCAACAGCGGCGTCGGCCTGGCCTACGGCGCGATGCCCGCACTGATCATGAGCGCCGTGCCGCTGTCCGAGACGGCGTCGGCGAACAGCTTCAACACCCTGATGCGCTCGCTCGGCACCTCCGTCTCCGCCGCCGTGGTCGGCGTGGTCCTCGCTCAGCTGACCACCACCCTCGGCGGCCACACCCTGCCCTCGGAGAGCGGCTTCAGGGTCGGCCTGCTGATCGGCTGCGGCGTGGCCCTGGCCGCCGCCGCGGTCGCCGCCACCATCCCCGCCCCGCCCGCCGGGGCCGCACCCGCCACCACCCACCCGGCACCCGCCGCCAAGGACACCGCCACGACCTGACCACCCGACCCGGCGTGACCTGACCACCCACCACGACCTGACCACCCGACCCGGCGCGACCTGACCGCCTGCAACGACCTGACCGCCCGCCGGCCCGCCCCCGGCACCCGCCGGGGGCGGCCGCGCTACGCACCCCCTACCGATCCGCGACGGATTCGCCCCCACCGCCCCCACCCGTACCGTCGGAGACCACGGACACCGGACCAACCCCCAGGAGAACAGCGATGACCGCCTACGCGATGGCCCAGGTCCACTCGGTCGAGTTCGGCCCCGACATCGTCGAGTACCTCCAGCGCATCGACGCCACCCTGGACCCCTTCGGCGGCCGCTTCCTCATCCACGGCGACCGGATCGAGACCGTCGAAGGCACCTGGGGACAGGACCTCATCCTCATCGAGTTCCCCGACCACCAGCGCCTGCGCGCCTGGTACGACTCGCCCGCCTACCAGGAGATCCTCCCGCTGCGCACCCGCCACATGACCGCCGACGTGGTCTTCGCCCGGGGCGTGCCCGCCGGCTACCGCGGCGCCGACGCCCTCAAGCACTGACCGGCCCGGGGGCTCAACGCCCCTGCGCCCGCTCGCGCCACCACCGCACCGTCGCCTCCACCTGCTCCTCCGGCGCGGTCGCGCGCACCGCGAAGGCAGCCTCGTAGGCGGAGGAGTCCACCACGAACGGACGGTCGAACTGGTAACGGACCTCGCGCAGTTCACGCAGCAGCGGGGAGAACAGCCCCGCCGCGCCCAGCAGCGCCTGCGGGAGCCGGCGCACCGCGACCGGTCCGACACCCGCCTGCGCCGCCAGCCGCTCCACCATCACGCGCACCGGCAGCGCGGGGGCCGTCGGCACGTGCCAGGCCCGTCCCCAGGCCCGCTCCTCGCCCGCGACCTCGGCCAACGCCTGCGCCACGTCCGGCAGGTACGTCCAGCTGTACGGCGCGCCCGGGTCGCCGAGCACCGCGATGTTCCGGCCCTTCAGCAGGCCCGGCATCACCCGCGAGGCCAGGTGCCCGCCGTCCGTCACCCCGGGGCCGAAGAAGTCCGAGGCCCGCACCTCGACCGCCCGGATCCGCCCGGCCCCGTGCAGCGCCCGCGCCTGCTCCCACGCCGCCGCCCGCACCCGCCCCTTGGGGCCGGCCGCGGCCAGCGGCAGGTCCTCGGTCATCGGGCCACGCACCGGCCCGTAGCCGTAGAGGTTGCCGAGCATGACCAGCACCGCCCCGGTGGCCTCGGCCGCCGCGCACAGCGAGGAGGCCAGCGCCGGCCACCGCGCCGCCCACTGCGGCAGCGGTGGCGCCGCGCAGCCGTAGATCGCCACTGCGCCTCGTGCGGTCTCCGCCAGCCGCGCGCGATCGCCCGCGTCCAGCGCCACGTGCTCGATGCCGGGCACCGGGGCCCCGCCCCGCGCGGGGCTCCCCGTCCTGGTGACGACCCGTACGGCGTGCCCCTGCCCGGCCAGCAGGCGGGCGGTGGCGGCCCCGGCGGGCCCGTATCCGACAACCACGTGGAAGCTCATCCGCCCCACCCTAGGGTCTGGGGCTGCGGGTGCCGCGGGTGCTGCGAGGGTGCGGTGCGGGCGACGGCAAATACTTAGTATGGCAACCGTAAAAGACGATCTATGCTGGCGGGCGTTCACAATCTCTCCGCACAACGCAAGGTGCTGAATGAAGATGCCCCGGGTGTCCGCCGTCGTCGCGGCCGCCGTCCTGGCCCCCACCGTCCTCTTCCCGTCGATGGCCTCCGCCGCCGACAACCCCCAGCCGGCCGGCGTCTCCGGCCCTGACACCGCGTCCAAGGGCGCCGAGGACCAGGGGACGGGCCAGGAGGAGCACGACCGCGCCGAGGTGCGGCGCATCCTCGCCGACCAGGAGAGCGGCCCGGGCGTGCGCGAGGCGGCCCAGAAGGCGCTGAACGGCACCGCCGCCGACCTGCGGCACTTCCTGGACGTCGAGCTCCACGACCAGCGCGTGATCGACAACCGGGTGAAGGCCTACCAGGTCCTCGCCGTCGGCGGGCCGGCCGTCAAGAAGGCCGCCACGGCCGCCCTGCGGGGCGGCACCGCCGAGGACGTCGCGAAGTTCCTCAAGGAGGGCCAGTTCACGGCCCGCGCCGAGGACGAGGACCGCGCCAAGGTCCAGAGCATCCTCGACGACAAGGAGACCGGCCCGGCCGTGCGCGAGGCCGCCCAGAAGGCCCTCGCGGGCACCGCCGCCGACGTGCGGCACTTCCTGGAGGTCGAACTCGACGATCGGCGTCAGCCCGACAACCGGCTGAAGGTCGTCTGGATCACCAACGGTGCCGGGCCGGTGCTGAAGAAGGCGGCCGACAAGGCGCTGCGGGGCAGCTACCAGGACGTCCTGGACTTCCTGAAGGAGGGCCAGTTCACGGCCCGTGCCGAGGACGAGGACCGCGCCAAGGTGCAGGGCATCCTCGCTGACAAGGAGACCGGATCGGCCGTGCGCGCGGCGGGGGAGAAGGCACTGGCCGGGACCGCCGCCGACGTGCGGCACTTCCTGGAGGTCGAACTCGACAGGTGTCGTACGAGCGACAACCTGCTGAAGGCCGCGATGATCTTCGGATCGGGCGGTCCGGCCGTGAAGAAGGCCGCCAGGGCCGCCATCAACGGTGGCGCCGAGGACATCGCCAGGTTCCTCAAGGAGGGCCAGTTCACGGCCCGCGCCGAGGACGAGGACCGCGCCAAGGTGCAGGGCATCCTCGACGACAAGGAGACCGGCCCGGGCGTGCGCGCGGCGGGGGAGAAGGCCCTCGCGGGCACCGCCGCCGACGTGCGGCACTTTTTGGACGTCGAGCTCGGCGAGTGGCGTCAGACCGACAACCGGCTGAAGGTCGTCCGGATCTCCGACGGCGCCGGACCGGCACTGAGCAAGGCGGCTGACAAGGCGCTGCGGGGCAGCTACCAGGACATCCTGGACTTCCTGAAGGAGGGCCAGTTCACGGCCCGCGCCGAGGACGAGGCCGCGAACAAGCCTGCCCCGCAGCCGGCCCGGCCCGCCGAGCAGCCGCAGACCGCCACCGGCGCCCAGTCGGCCGTCCAGCCCGCCGCCCTGACCACCACGACGGGCACGACCACGGGCACGACCGCGGCGGGCACCACCGCCGGGACGGCCACGGCCACCACGGGCACCACCACGGTCACCACCCGCCCCGGCCAGCTCGCCGCCACCGGCACCGAGGGCCTCGGCTGGGAGGCCGGCGGCGCCGCCGCGGCCCTGGCCGCGGGTGCTGCGCTCGTCGTCGCCTCCCGCCGCCGCTCCACCGAGAGCTGACGCCCCCGAGCGTCCCCGGCCGCCCACGCGTCCGGGGACGCCCGGACGTCCGGGGACGCACGTTCAGCCGCGGGGGCTGCGCTCGGCGATCGCCCGGGCGAGGTCCGCGTGCCAGCGGGCCGCGTTGCTGCCGTCCAGCTGGCCCGCGAAGGCGCGCCGCGCGGCCTGCACCAGCTCGGCCGAAGCGTGCGGGTACGCCTCCCAGACCGCCCAGAGCGCGTTCTCGGTGTCCTCGTCCAGGCCCGTGCAGGTGAGCGGTCCGGTCCCGGACAGGGTCTTGGCCAGCACCGCCTCGAAGACCCGCCGCAGCCGCTCGTCGTCTTCGCGCCCGCGGGCGGGGCGCTCAGCCACCATCGCCGCCGCCACCGTCGCCGCTGTCACCGCCGCTCAGGCTCCGGTTCCGGCGCCGGCTGCGCGAGGAGCGGCGCAGCAGGGACCCCGAGGCGAGCGTCACGGACGCCACGGCGCGCACCCAGCGGGGGCCGCCGCGTTCGGCCCACACCACGCACACGCACCCGCCGACCACGATCACCAGGACACCGACCAGCACGGCACCGACCACGCCTCACCCCTCTCCCGTCCATCCCGTTTCCGGGCCGATCCTCTCAAGCCGAGCCCCCCGCCCGCGCCCCCGACCCACCCGAAACCGGGCCGATCCGCCATACAAGTGGACACCAGGCCTGTCCTACAGGGAAGTTGGCGCCGCGCGGGATCCGCTCGACCCGCGCCCCGACCCACCCCCCCTGACCTGCGCCCCGCCCCTGCGCCGAGTGCGGTGGCGAGCCCGCCGTGTGCCAGGATGCCGACACCGATCCCCTCGACCGGAGACCTTTCTTGACGATTCGCCGCACCACCGTCCTGGCCGCCGCCGCGACCGTGCTCTCCCTCACCGCGCTGACGGGCTGCAACGACGACGCCGCCCCCTCGGCGGCCCAGACCCCCGCCGCCCCGCCGTCCGCTCCGGCATCGGCATCGGCCCCGCCGTCCGCTCCGGCATCGGCATCGGCCCCGGCGTCCGCCCCGGCGTCGGCATCGGCCCCGGCGTCCGCCCCGGCGTCGGCATCGGCCCCGGCGTCCGCACCTGCCTCGGCCCCGGCCGAGGCGCCCGCCGGCGGGGTGATCGACCCCGAGCAGGCCCTCGCCCAGGCCGCCCGCACGCCCTACGCGGCCTCCCAGGACTTCCGCACCGAGGGCGGCCCGCTGGTCGCGACCACCACCGGCCGGATCAACCTCAACGGCAAGGTACGCACCGGCCGCCTCACCGAGTCCCTCGGCGCCGGCGGCGATTCGGCGGGCGACCCGGTCGTCGTCACCGAGGACGCGGCGTACATCAAGTCCGGCAGCGGCTGGCGCAAGTCCCCCCTCGCCGACCGGATCGCCGACTACCACGGCTACGCGAAGGCCCTGCTGGCGCTCGGCCCCGCCGCCCGCAAGGGCATGGAGGAGCAGAACGGCGCGCCCGCCTTCCACCTGTCCGGCACGCTCGGCGTGGAGCAGATGCGCGCCGTGGACGCCGAGCGCTACCTCAACCTCAAGCGCATGGGGGTGGCGTCCTTCCAGCTCGACCAGTGGATCGACGCCCAGGGCCGCACCGTGCGCTTCGACCAGCGCGTCGAGATCAGGGGCACCCCGACGCGTACCTACGGCACCTTCCGCGACTTCGGCCCCGTCGAGCCGGTCCCCGCCCCCAACTGACCACCCGAGCAAAGGAGTCCGCCATGGCCAAGGGCCTGTTCGCGACCCTGCACACCACCCTGGGCCCGATCCGGCTGGAGCTGTTCCAGTTCCACGCGCCGAAGACGGTCCGCAACTTCGTCGAACTCGCCGAGGGCACCCGGGAGTACACCGACCCGCGCACCGGCGGGCCCGGCAGCGGCCCGTACTACGACGGCACGCTCTTCCACCGCGTGGTGGCCGGCTTCATGGTCCAGGGCGGCGACCCCACCGGCAGCGGCACCGGCGGCCCGGGCTACGCCTTCGCCGACGAGTTCCACCCCGAACTGCACTTCACCAGGCCCTACCTGCTCGCCATGGCCAATTCCGGCCCGGGCACCAACGGCTCGCAGTTCTTCATCACCGTCGGCACGCCCGCCCACCTGAACCGCCGGCACACCATCTTCGGCCAGGTCGCCGACGCCGACTCCCGGGCCGTCGTCGACGCCCTCGCGGCCGTCCCCACGGACGGTGAGCGCCCCGTGGAGGACGTCGTGATCACCCAGGTCACCGTCGAGCGGCTCTGACGCCTGCCCCGGCAGTCCGGCAGCCCTGCGCCCGTCGTCCGGCGGTGTCACAGCCAGCCGCGGTCGTCGGCGGTGCGCAGGGCCTCGGTGCGGTTGCGGCTGGCGGTCTTGGCGATGGCGGAGGAGAAGTAGTTGCGCACCGTGCCCTCCGAGAGGTAGAGCTTGCCGGCGATCTCGGCGACGCCGGCCCCGGAGCGGGAGGCGTTCAGCACGTCGCGTTCCCGGGCGGTGAGCGGGGAGGCGCCGGCCGCCAGGGTGGCCGCGGCCAGTTCCGGGTCCACCACGCGTTCGCCCGCCGCGACCCGGCGGATGGCGTCGGCGAGCACTTCGGCCGGCGCGTCCTTGACGACGAAGCCGACCGCGCCCGCTTCCATCGCCCGGCGCAGGTAGCCGGCGCGTCCGAAGGTGGTGAGGATGACGACCCGGCAGTCGGGCACCTGCTGGGCCAGGACGGCGGCGGCGGCCAGGCCGTCGAGGCCGGGCATCTCGATGTCCAGGAGGGCCACGTGGGGCCGGTGTTCGCGGGCCGCGTCGACGACCTGGTCGCCGCGCCCGACGGCGGCGACCACCTCGAAGTCGTCCTCCAGGTCGAGCAGGGCGCACAGCGCGGTGCGGACCAGTTCCTGGTCCTCGGCGAGCAGCAGGCGGATCGTCATGTCGTCCCTTTCCGGGCGGGGGCGCGCCCGTGGCGGGCGCTCGGCGGGACGGTGACCAGCAGCCGCCACCCGCGCGGGCTCAGCGGGCCGGCTTCGACGGTACCGCCGGCCGCCGCGACCCGTTCCCGCAGCCCCCTCAGGCCCTTCCCGACCCCGCTGCCCTCGCCGGTCCTGCCGGTCCCGCCGGTTCTGCCGTCCGCGCCCGTCCCGTCGTCGCGGATCTCCACGGAGGAGCCGGTGACGGTGACGGTGCAGCGGTCGGCCCGGGCGTGCCGGACCACGTTGGTCAGGCCCTCGCGCACCACCCAGCCGAACAGTTCCCCGTCCCGCGTGGCGACGGGGTCGGTGGACGTCGGCAGGTCGGCGACCACCCCGGCGGCGCGCAGCAGTTCGCGTCCGCGCGCGAGTTCGCCGGCCAGCGTGACGTCGCGGTAGCCGGTGACCGCGGCCCGGACGTCGGCCAGCGCCTGCCGGGACAGCGACTCCACCGCGGCCATCTCCGCCAGCGACTGGTCGGGGTCCTTGGCGGCGAGGCGCTGGGCCAGGCGGGACTTGACGGTGATCGCGGTGAGCGAGTGCCCGAGCAGGTCGTGCAGGTCGCGCGCGATCCGGTTGCGTTCGGCCTCCGAGGCCAGCCGCGCCACCTCGGCCCGGGCGGCCACCAGGGCCTGGTTGGTGGTGGCGATCTCCGCGAACGCCCCCGTGGTGAGCACGGTGAACAGCAGTGCCAGCGCCTGGAAGGTGCCGGGCCCGGCGTGCCAGGCGGGCACCGCCCACGGCACCAGCAGGGCGGCCAGGGTGGCGGTGACGGTCACCAGGGTGGCGTGGCGGCGCCGCAGCACGGCGACGAAGGAGACGACGACGATGGCGAGGTAGAACGCGTTCTCGTGGGCGAACGGCAGCGCGGCCAGGAACAGCGCGCTCATCACCGCCAGCAGCAGGAGCACCTGCCGTCGCCGGCGGTGGATCATCGCGGTGGCGGTGAGGACGAAGCAGAGGCAGAACGCGCCGACGACCGCGTACCCGGCGACCAGGGCCGCCCCGGACACGTTGCCGCTCACGGCGACGGCGGTCAGGCACGGGTAGACCAGCATCCCGGCGCTCAGCATGATCCGCCGCCAGCCCTGTACCCACCGCTGCGGGGCGCGCTCCCCTGTGGCGCGCTCCGCGGCGGCGTGCCCGGGGAGGGTCGCCTGCGTGTCCTCGTCCACCCTCGCCCGCCTCACGTCGCGTCGGATCGCGCGAACAGGGTACGCAGGTGGCGTCCGTTGATCACGGCGGCCACCCCCGCCAGCACCAGCCCGCACAGGGCCTGCTCGGCCTTCATCCAGAACGGGAAGGTCCCCGGCACGCAGATGATCACGACGATCGCGGCGATCATGACGGCCGAGATGATCCGCAGCCGCCGGTACGCCGCGTGCGATCCGCGGGCGGCCCGGGTGGTGAACAGGTACGTGACCACGGCGCTGGCCACGACGAGGGTGCCGCGGATCCACACGGCCGGGTTCACCAGGTCGGGGTGGTTGCGCAGGACGTAGGCGGCTGCCAGGGTGACGACGCTCAGGCCCAGGTAGGCGGACACCAGCCGCCTGACGGTGCGGAAGGCCCGAACGGTGTCGGGGTGGTTCACGTCGGTGGAGGTCATGCCCCCATGCTGTCCGCGCCGCGCCCCCGCCCGGCAGTGTGCTGCCGCACCGGCCGACCGTGACAATTGTCAGCAGGTCAGGTCAGGTCAGGGCAGGTGAGGTTAGGGGAAGGGCCGGGGGAAAGCGGGGCCGCCGCCCGGCGGGGCCGGGCGGCGGCTGGCTGTCGGTCGTGC
Organism: Kitasatospora sp. NPDC091276; assembly: GCF_040684355.1. Taxonomy (NCBI): domain Bacteria; kingdom Bacillati; phylum Actinomycetota; class Actinomycetes; order Kitasatosporales; family Streptomycetaceae; genus Kitasatospora; species Kitasatospora sp. NPDC091276. The sequence continues at coordinate 11,423 of NZ_JBFBFU010000051.1, forward strand.
GGTGGGGCTCAGGTGCAGCTGGTGAAGGTGGGGCTGGTGTTGGCGATGTAGAGGGTGGCGCCGCCGCTGGGGTCGGAGGTGAGCGGGACGGTGACGGTGTCCTCGGCGGTCCAGGGGAAGCCGCGGGCGTCGAACGTCCAGTTGCCGGTGACCTTGCGGGCGAGCTCGGCCAGCGTCACCCAGCCGTACTGCTGGGGCGGGACGTTGACGGTGACGGCGTTGTTGACGGTGGTCGAGCCCTGCCAGACGTTGCTGTAGTTGACGGCGGTCTTGACCGCGGTGGTGAAGACGCCGCCGGGGGCGCCGCCGGAGATCTCCGCCCCGATCTCCCCGCCGAGGGTGCTGGACCAGCCGGTCATGTTGGTGACCGCGAAGTTCTGCTGGGCGGCGCTGCTGGTGTTGTTGAACCAGATCGAGGAGACGCAGATCTTGGGCAGCGGCGCCGCGGGGGCCTCGCTCTTGACGGCCCAGGAGCAGGAGGAGACGTCCTTCTGGCACTGCTTGGCGGCGTGGTCGACGGCGAGGCTGCGGGCGGCCTGCGGGAAGCCGGTGGACCACTGCTGGTTGGCGGTGCCGTTGCAGGTGTACTGGTCGGTCCAGGCGTCGTCGTACTGGGCGCCGAGCAGCAGGTCCAGGCAGGTGTTGTCGCCCAGATGGCGGATCATGAACGCGTCGGCGGCCCCGGCGACCGGCTGCAGGAACCACCGCTGGCTGGCCTGCCCGGCGCAGGTCTGCTGGCGCAGGGCCGGGGTGAAGAAGGCCAGGTCGATGCACTTGCCGGTGTCGTTGTTGACGATGGTGAAGGAGAAGTCGGAGGGGTCGACGCTCAGCCGCCAGGACTGGTGGTAGCCGGGCGCCGAGTTGGTGACGATGTAGGCGCCGTCGCCCATGGTGCCGTTCTGGACGTCGAGTTGGCGCCCGTTGCTGAGGGACTTGATGGTCAGGCACTGCTGCGGGGAGGCGCAGGCGGCGGCCGGCGCCGTGGCGGCGTGGGCCCGCGCGGTCGCGAGCGGGGAGGCGGTGAAGCCCAGGGCGGCGCAACAGGCCACCAGGACGGCCGCGATCAGGCGCAGCCAGGGAGCCGGTCGGCTCGGGGTCGTGGCGGAGAGCACGGGGTCGGGTCCTTTCGTCGGGAACGGGGAGAGGGAGAGGGGAGAGAAGTCGGAAAGAAAGGGGAGGGCGGGCCGGTCAGGCGGCGGCGAAGGCCGCTTCCAGGCGCGGGACGTAGTCCACGAGGTCCTGCGCCCAGCAGCCCGCGCTGTGGCCGCCGTTGCAGGCGGTGCCCCAGCCGGCGCCGTTGCCGTAGTCGACGTAGTGGTAGCGGTAACCGAGGGCGTCCAGGCGGTCCTTGAGGCGCTTGGCGGTGCCCTCGGCCCAGAACTCCATGTCGGAGGCGCTGCCGTTGCCGTTGCCGGTGTAGACCGCGATGCCGGTGTCGGCGAGCGCGCCCACCCGGGAGACCGGGTCCGCGGCGTTCCAGCGCCAGTCGGCGTTGAACACCGGGTACGGCGAGCCGAAGATCGCGTCGCTGGAGACCGTGGGGCCGAAGTCGAGGCCGCAGGGCTTGCCGTCGCTGGGCCCGCACAGCACGGTGCCGGCGTTGGTCAGGGTGGCGACCACGGCCCCGCGGATGATCATCTCGTTCACGGAGAGGTCGTTCGCGCCGGACATGGTGAGGACCTGGCCGAACAGCTGGGGCCGGTCCTGCGCGTAGTGCAGCGCGCCGAAGCCGCCCATCGACAGGCCGCCGACGGCCCGGCTCCTGCGGCCCGTCAGGGTGCGCAGGTTGGCGTCGATGAACGGGACGACCTGGTCGAGGTGGAAGGTCTCCCAGTTCTGCGCCCCGGCGGCGGTGTTCTGGTCGAGCCAGTCGGTGTACCAGCCGCGCAGGCCGCCGTCCGGGATGACGGTGATCATCGACTGCGCGGCGGTGAGGGCGGGGTAGGCCAGGGCCGGGTCGCTCGGGTTGTCCGAGGCGCCGTGCAGGAAGTACAGGACCGGGTAGCGCTTGGCCGGGCTGGCCGCGTAGTCGGCGGGCAGCAGGATCCGGATGGTGTGCTCCCCGGCGACCTGGGGTGTGGTGACGGTGAGCACGAAGTTGGTGGCGCTGCCGGTGGGGGCGCCGACCTGGGTGAGCCCGAAGCCGTCCTTCATCGGCGGCGGGGCGGGGGCCTCGGCGTGCGCGGCGGGCACGCCCAGCAGCAGGAGGCAGGCGGTCAGGGCGGCGACGGCCGTCCTGGCGTACCGGAGCCGGGCGCGCGGGGGCCGCACGGGCGGGCGCCGGGCGGGCTGGGCTGGTGTCATGGGTCGTCCTTGGCCGTGAGGGTGCCGCCGTTCCCGGGGGGAACCGCCGGAACTGTCTGAGCACCGACAACTCTTGCGAGATCACCTCGCGGTCCGCCAGAGCGCCCTGCGGCGCACCTGGGCCACTGGCGCATGTGCGCCACCGGCGTGGGTAGCCTCCGACGGCCCGTCCGGGCGACACCGGCACAACGACAAGCCGACAAACCGACGAGCGGACGAGCGGACGGGCCGACACAACGGCACAGCGCCGAGCTGACGAGCCGACACACCGACACACCGATACACCGACACGATGACGGGGGACGTCGTGCACGACGTGCTGGATCCAGACTCCGAACGCGGCCGGATCTACCGCTGCCTGGTCGGCCGTCCGCAGGCGCGGGCGGCGGAGCTGGCGGCCGGGGTCGGCCTCGGCGAGGGCGCCGTCCTGGCCGTGCTCAGGGAACTCGCCGACGAGGGAGTCGTCGTGGCCTGCAACGGTGAGGGCCCGCGCGGCGACGGCCCGCGCGACGACGGCCACTGCGACGACGGCCCGCGCGACGACCGTCACCGCGACGACGGTCACCGCGACCGCGCCTGGGAGGCGCTGCCGCCCGGCCGGGTGGTCGAGGCGGTGCTGCAGAGCGACGCCGTCCGGCAGGCCGCGGCGCGCCGGGCCGGGGCGGAACTGGAACGCCTCTACCGCTTCGCTCGGCGCGACGCCGGCACCTACGGCGCCCTGGAGGTGGTCGAGGACGCCGCCCAGGTGCTGGCGGCCAGCCGGCGCCTCCAACTGGCCGCCCGCCACCAGGTGCGGGTCATCGACGTGCCGCCCTACTCCGGCAGTTCGGCCTACTACCTCGACCAGGAGGTGCTGCAGCGCCAGCGGATGGCCGCCGGGGTCGTCTACCGCTCGATCTACCACGGCTGCGCCTTCGACGACCCGGTCGCGGGCCCCAACATGGCGCGCATGATGGAGGCGGGGGAGCAGGCCCGCACGCTGGACGAGCCGCCGCTCAAGCTGGCCCTGGGCGACGACGACCTGGCGATCGTCACGCTGGCGGCCGACGGGCGCCCGGGCGTCGTCTCGCTGCTGATCCGGCCCTCGGGCCTGCTGCGGGCGCTGGCCGCGGTGTTCGAGACGCTCTGGCGGCTGGCCGTCCCGGCGTCGGTGTCCGCCGTCGACCTGCAGATCGGTGAGCGGGACCGCCGCATCCTGTCCCTGATGGCCAGTGGTGCCACGGACGACGCCATCGCCCGGCGGCTGGGGCTGGGGCGGCGCACGGTGGTGCGCCGGGTCTCGGCGCTGCTGGCTCAGTTGGGGGCCACCACGCGGTTCCAGGCGGGCGTGCAGGCGGCCCGGCGCGGTTGGCTGTGAGCCGTCCGTGCCGGGCCGGACCCCTGGGGGGTGAGGGGTCAGGGAAAGACGGTCAGCAGGTGCCCGCCGCGCGGTCGCGCACGACCAGGTCGGTGCGGCCGGGGGTGGAGTCCAGCCAGACCACCCGGGTGCCCTGGTCGGCGGCGGGCTGGTCCTGGCCGCCCCGGTCGCAGGAGAGGCGCTGCGGGGTGCCGCCGCCGGTCGGGAGCTGCCAGAGCTTGGGCAGTGCGGCGTTGGTCCAGCCGCCGGCGGGCTTGGTGCCGTCGACCTTGTAGGTGACGGCCTGGTCGGAGGAGGCGAGGCTGCCGCCGCGCGTCGGGGCGTTCGGCGAGTCGGCGGCCAGCACCTCGGTCACGCCGGAGCCGTCCAGGGCGCCGGAGCGGATGGAGGAGCGGGCGGTCGCGCCGGCGGGGGTGTCCAGCCACAGCAGCCGTCCGCCGGCGAGCCGGGCGGAGGAGGCGGTGGTCGTGGCGGCGCCGGGGGCGGCGTGCGCGGTGTACTGCGCGGTGACCTTGCCGGCGGCGATCGAGTAGACGGTCGGCGCGGTGACGTACTGCTGTCCGTCCTGCCAGGACTCGGTCCAGGCGAGGTAGCCGTCCTTGAGGGTGAGGTCGTCCGGGTGGTGCCCGTCGGCCAGCGGCAGTTCGACCGCGGGGGCCCCGTCGTGGGACAGCCGGATGCTGGTGCGGTGGGTGGTGAAGTCGTTCACGGTGAAGGCGATGTCGCCGCCGGAGACCTGGGGGCTGCCGGGCTCCGTCCCGTCGGCGAGGAACAGGCTGCGGACCGGGCCGGCGCCGGACAGCGGTGCGGCCAGCAGTTCGCGGCTGTGGTTCTGGGCGGTGGTGCCGATGGCCTTCCACACGGCGGTGGTGCCGTCGGTGGCGGGCCAGCTGTGGTAGCGGCCGTCGTCGGGGCTGAGCCGGACGGGGGCGCCGCGCCCGGTGGTGGAGCCGGTGTACAGCGCGGTGGTGTCGGGGCGGGTGCCGCCCGTGCCCTTGACCGGGTCGGGGGCGGGGGCCATCGCCACCCAGTGCCCGCCGCCGGCGGCCGGGGGCGCCATCGAGTAGGAGAGGTTGCGCGCCAGCGTGCGGCTGTCCATGCCGATCCGGTTCTCCCAGCCGGGCTTGATCCCGTGCGCGTCGAACGCGGCTGCCACGGTGCGCAGTTGGGCGTGGCTGAGGCCGAGGTCGCGGCCGGCCGCCAGGGCCGCGTTGCGCCCGGCCACGAAGTCGTCGAGCGGGGTGAGGTAGGCGGTGAGCGCCCGGTAGACCACCCGGTCGGCGGTGAGCGGGTCGAGGGTGCGCCGGACGTCCCACAGGGCGCCGCTGAAGATGGTGGCGTTGAGGTGCTGTCCGCCGTTGTCGACCGTGCCGCCGAGGTAGTCGTCCACGGTGGTGCGGTGGTCGTCCATCCGGCGGTCCGCGCAGGCCTGCGGGGTGCCGGTGCGGCACTTGCTCTCGCCGAGCAGCGCGGCCGCCGGGTCGTTCATGGACATGCCGCGGGCGGTGACCTCGATGGCGTTGCCGAAGTAGTCGGCGATGCCCTCGTTCATCGCGCCGGCCTGGCCCATGCCGGCCAGGTCGGCGGTGTTCGATATGACGCCGTGGGTCATCTCGTGCCCGGCGATGTCGAGGGCGGCGGAGAACGGGTAGTAGTTGGGGCCCCCGCTGCCGTAGACCATCTTCTTCCCGTCCCAGTACGCGTTGGCGTAGGGGGCGCCGTCCTGGGTCACGTTGACGACGGAGGTGATCGCGCCGCCCTTGCCGTCCAGGCCGTTGCGGCCGAACCGGTCGTGGTAGAAGTCGTACACGATACCGGCGTTGACGCTGGCGTCGGTGGCACCGCTGGTGCCGGCGGAGGCCGGGAAGTCCGGGCCGGGGGAGTGGGCCGGGGGGAGGTCGGCGGGGATGGCGCCGCCGAAGTCCATCTCGTCCCGGCCGCCCGCGTCGTAGGTGGTGATGGCGGCGGGCCGGGTGAGGTCGGTGAGCTGGTAACTGCCGTCCGGCAGGCGGGCGATGTTCACCTTGGCGGAGTTGCCGTGGGCGTCCGGCGCGGTCCCGGTGGCGGGTTCGAGGCCGGCCGCGGCGCTCCCGTCGGCGGCGCTCCCGGCATTGCCGCCCGTCGGGAGCGGGGCGCGGGTGTCGTAGGCGAGGGCGACCACGCCGACGGTGGCGTCCACGAAGACCTCGCGGGCCGCCGGCGCCCCGGTCGCCGGGTCGGCGGCGTGCACGGTGAAGCGCTGGGCGAGCCGGCCGGCGCCGTCCGGCAGGACGACCAGGCCGTGGTCCTCGGCGGTGGCCGCGGCCCGGGCCTTCGGGTCCTGGACGGAGCCGAGCGCCAGATCCCGCAGGGCGGCGGCCGGGACGGTGGCGGTGGTCGGCGCGGTCAGGCCGGTGAAGTACTTGCCGCCCACCGACTCGACGCGCTGCCCGGCGCCCTCGCCCGTCAGATGCACCAGGTACTGCGCGCCGAACACGGGCACGCCGTCGTGGCGCTGCTCGAACCTGACGGTGCGCCGGCCGTCGGCGGTGCTCTCGGATCCGACCTCGGCCAGCTCGCCGGGGTCGACGTGGTAGCGGTCGGCGTGGGCCGCGAGGTGGGCGCGGGCGGCGTCGGCGGGGCTGCCGACGGCCGGCTCGGCCAGGCCGGTGACCAGCTGCGGGGCGGCGGTGTCCTGACCGGCCACCAGGGAGGGCACCGGGTCGGGGGCGGCCGCGGGCCCGGCCAGGGCGGGCGGCGCGGCCAGGGCCAGCGCCACCACGGCGGTGGCGCCGATGCCGAGTGCTGTGGACGTGCGGGAACGACGGGGCACGGAGGTCCTCTCGCAGGGCCGAACGGTGGTCGCGGCGGGCCGGCCGCGCCGGACCACCGCGACGATCACGATAAGTCATCCAACGTCATATGTCGATAGACTTTCTATGTGCCCTCGGAGGGCCGGAACCCGACCCCCGCAACCGACCCCCGCAACCGGCCCGGAAACCCCAACCCGCCCCGCCCGGCGAGCGATTCGTTCAAGACGCCACCACACCCCCCGGCCGACACTGACCCCCATGACCGATCGCGCCTTCACCCCCGCCGCCGGCCGCCTCGGCCCCGTACGCCTCTACGACCCCATCGTCTCCCTCACCCGCGAACGCCTGTGGCGCAGCCTGCTCGCCATGCACGTGGCCCCCCGCCCCGACGACGTGATCCTCGACGTCGGCTGCGGCACCGGCTCACTGGCCGTCCTCCTCGGCCGCGTCGAACCCCGCGCCCGCGTCATCGGCGTCGACCCCGACCCCACCACCCTCGAAGTGGCCCGCCGCAAGGCCGCCGCCGCCGGAGTGACCCCCGAATGGCACATCGGCATGGGCGACGCCGTCGCCGACCTCGTGGGCGCCGAAACGGCCGACACCGTCGTCTCCAGCCTCGTCCTCCACCAGTGCCCCATCCCCATGAAACAGGCCGTCCTCGCCTCCATGCACACGGCGCTGCGCCCCGGCGGCAAGCTCGTCATCGCCGACTTCGGGCGCCAGCGCACGGCCGCCATGCGCCTGGCGTTCCGCATCGTGCAACTGGCGGACGGCAAGGAGGACACCCAGCCCAACGCCGACGGCATCCTGCCCCGGCTGATCACCGAGGCCGGCTTCCACGGCGTGCGCGAGACCGAGACCGTCGCCACGCTCACCGGCTCGCTGTCGTTCTACGTCGCCCGCCGCGCGTAGGCCGCCCGTCGGGTCCCGTGGGGTCCTGGCCGCCCGCCGGGCCGCCCGCCCGGCCCGAGGCACGCAGCACCGGGAGCACCGCGGACGGCGTCAGCCCCGTCATCTCCCGCATCTGCCGGCTGAAGTGCGCCTGGTCCGCGAAGCCGCCCGCCAGCGCCGCCTCGGCGAGCGTGCGCCCCTCGCCCAGCGCGTCGGCGGCGCGGGCCAGCCGCCGCCAGATCCGCCAGCGCGCCAGCGGCACCCCCAACTGCCGCCGCGCCAGCGCCCGCAGGCGCTGCGGCGACAGCCCCACCCGCGCCGCCAGCCCCGGCAGCGCGACCCGGTGGTCCGTCAGCGCCTCCATCGCCGCCCACAGCCGCACGTCCACCTCGGCCGACGGCAGCACCCCGGACGGACACAGGTCCTCCTCCACCAGGTCCCGCCACTGGGGTGCCACGGTGACACCGTCACCGCACCCCGCCCGCAGCCGGTCCGCGAACGCGCAGTGCGGATCGACGAAGAACGCCGACACCTCCCGCACCGGCGCCATCCGGTGCCACACCATCGGCGCCACCACCACCGCCGCGCCCCGGTGGCGGACCCCGGCCCCGTCCACGATCGTCACCTCGCCGCCCGCCGACGCGACGGCAACCTGGAACGCGGCGTGCCGATGTGACGTACTGTCCGCCAACGGCCCCCGGTACAGCGCGTACCCCGCGCCCACCACGAAGCGCCGCCCGATCCCCTCCCGCTGCCCCATCCGCCCGATGCTGCCAGAGCGCCGCGCCCGCCACCCCGGATTCCGGCCACCCCCTAGCGCCGCAGGCCCACCTCGCGGGCCTTCCAGGCCAGGGCCATCGCGAACCGGACCGTGCCCACCAGCCCGGCCAGGGCGAGCGCGATCCACAGCGGGATCCCGAGCAGGCTCGGCCGGCCCGTGATCATCCGCTCGCCGGCGAGCCACACCCTGGTCTCGTGCCCGTCCGGATACAGCTTCCCGGTGGGCCGCTCCTCGCTGAACTCCCGGCCGCCGACGCTCCAGTGGTACGTGCAGCCGTAGACGTCGTGGCCCTGGTTCTGGTCGTCCAGCTCCCGGCCCGTCGTCCGGCAGCCCGTCACGGTGGCCGTGACGCCGGGCGGCTCGTGCAGCCTGGTCCGGACGGCGTAGGCGGCCTGCGCCGCCGCGAACACCGTGCCCAGGGCGAGTGCGAGCAGCACCACCAGCGCCACGAAGGCGGCGGCGTACTCGACGGCGGCGACCTGACGCAGCAGCGGCAGCGAGGCGCCGACGGCCGCCACCAGGGCGACCCCGCACACCACCAGCCACCACCGCCGATCGCCCGGCAGGTCCTGCGACCCCGCCCACACCACCGGCCCGGCCGCGCCCCCCAGCACCGCCACCCCCGCCACCACACCCACCGCACACCGCCGGTGCAGCGCCCCCCACTCCACGGAAGCCTCGCGTCCCACCCCGCCCCCCTCTCCCCGTTCACCCGCCCACCCTCGCCACCCCCGAGGACGCCCCCACCCGACGCCACGGTTTCGGCCCGCGCCCGGTCCGCCCCTTGCCAGCCGAGCGGCACGCGGGCGGCGGCCTCCCACTCGTACATCCGCCGGTCACGGCCGAGGACGATGAGTTCGGCGGAAGCGATGCGGGCGGTCGCGGGGTAGGTGGTGACGCCGGCAAGGGCGTCGGCGGCGGGCTGGGCCGGTCCGTCGGCGTTGGAGTAGGCGACGGAGACGTGGGGGCGGAAGCCGTCGGCCTGTTCGGGGACTTCGGGCCAGACGTCGGCGATGGCGGCGCGGATGGCCGAGCGGACGGCGCGCACGGGCTCTGCGGGGTCGACGGTGAGGAGCAGGGCCTCGGGGGCGACGATCGCGGGCCCCAGCACGAGGTCGAAGGCGGGGATCTTCGCAAGGCGGCTGGTGGCGGCGTCGACGATGGCGCGGGCGTCGGCCGCGCTCACCTCGTCGGTGGAACCGAGGCCCTGCATGGTGAGGTGGAGCCAGCGGTCGGGGACGAGGTCGAGGCCGGGCACGTCGGCCAAGGCGTGGCGGTAGTCGGCGGCGAGGCCGTGGAGGTCGTCGGCGCCGTCGAAGACCAGGTGCCAGGTGTACCAGCGGGTACCCGTGGTCCAGCCGGGCCGCCACCACCAGTGGTCGGCCATACGTGAGGGAGTGTCAGTCATGGTCGCCGATCCAAGCACCAGCCGGCGCCACGGGGGAGAGGGCGCGTGCGGCTTCCCGGACGGCGGTCGGCGGTTTCCAGGGGCCCTTCCCCCCTCGCAGGACGGGAGGATTCCATGATGGATTGATTACGGTGCGACACGGCTCGGCGCAGGGCTGAGCCAGGTTTATACGGGCAGATTCCATCCGGGCCCGTCCTCGGTGCCGAGCCAGACCCGCTGTCCGGCCGCCGACACGGTGATCCCGAAGCGATCCTGGTGCGGCTCACCGGCCGCCTGCCAGGTCTCAACCGCTTGCTCGACCTGGTCCCACAGGGCGACGGGCCCGCGCTGAGTCACGGCCCACCCGCCGGTGGGGTTGGGCGCCGTCCGGGCCTGCGATCCGGTGGCCAGGTCCCAGAGGATCTGTTGAGCCCCCACACCCATGCGGATTGCCCCGGGTTCGGCAAGTTGGGCTACCCAACCGCCCGTCCAACTGTCCAGCTTCGCCGGGTCGATGCGGGTCGGACGTTCCTTGCCGGGCAGGAGGTCCAGCGTCGGGCGGGGCGGTCGGTCGTGCGGGCGGGCGATCATGAAACCGGTTTGGCCGGTCAGGAACCGGCCGGTGGCCTCGCCAGGTCCGGTCACGTCGAGCAGCACGAGGGCGTTCGCGTAGCTCCACCCGGAGAGGGTGACCAGGATTCGGCCGCCGGGCTTGACCTGGTGGAGCCAAGAGAGGGGGATGTACCGGACAGAACAGGTGGCGATGATCCGGTCGTACTGCCCGCCGCCCGGGTCGCCGCGCAGCCCGTCACCGATGATCAACCGGGGGGAGAATCCCGCAGTCTTGATCGCCGTTGCCGCTGCCGCGCCGACTGCGGGGTCGTACTCGATGCTGGTGAGGTTGGCGTCCCCGAGGCGGTGTGCGCCGAGGGCGGTCGAGTACCCGGTGCCCGTGCCGATCTCCAGTACCCGGTGCCCGGCCTCGGCGCCCAACTGCTGCCACATGCGCAGTACGACGGACGGGAGGGTGGACGACGATGACGGGATGCCTGTCACGGTCTCCCCAGCGGTGTCCTCGGGCCCGATGCGGCCGTCGAGTTGGGTCACCAGTGTCTGGTCATCGTAGATCCCCACCAGCCACCCGGGCTCGCCCGGACGGACGGGTCGGTAGACAGTCGGAACGCTGCCGGCGACCGGAGCGAAGTAGGTTCCGACGAAGAGCTCTCGGGGAACGGCCCTCACCGCGCTGTCCCACTCGCGTTCGGTCAGCGTGCCGTCCTCGGTGAGCCTGTCGGCCAGAGCGGTGCGGAGTTCAGCCGGTGTGCTCATGCGTCACGGCCTTTCTGTAGCTGGTCGGCGAGGGCGTGGGCAATCGCCTCGGTGGTCTCGGCCGGTTGCCATGCCCACTGGCCGTTCGGGTTGCATTCGAGGAAGTACCAGTCGCCCGAGGCGGTCACGGCGAAGTCGAACGCGCCGTAGACCAAACGAAGTTCTCCGAGGTAGGCGGCGACCGAACGTGCGACCGGCTCGGGTACGTCGATCGGGGTGCACGTCATCCGGTCCTGGCGGCGCCGCCAGTCGAGGTCGGGACTGTCGATCCGGACGCCGAACAGGCGGTTGTCGACGGCCGTCACCCTTGCGTCGAACAGCTTCGGCACCTTCGCCTGGAAGAGGTGCGGGCAGGCGGACACGGCGTCGGTGATGTCGGCCGGATCGACCTCGCGTACCCACACGGCGTGAGGCTGCCCGCCGATCGAGTAGGGGATGTTCCACAACGGCTTGTACACCGCCCCGGCGGCCCGGGCTGCCACGAACTCCCGCGCCTCGTTCGCGCTGTTCGTGATCACCGTGTCGGGGACCGGGAACCCGCAGCGCTGCGCGGCCGCCAGTTGTGCTGGCTTGTGCTCGGCCGCACGGTTGGCCCAGGGGTGGTTCACGTAGTGTGCGGCGGGGAGCGAGGCGAGGATGCCGCCCGCACCCCACAGGGATTGCGCGGCGGCGAACCGGCGGTCCTGGCCGTCCAGTTCGGAGGGCCCTTCGTAGGGTGAGGCCCGGCGCACCCAGACGGACCGGACGGCGGAGAGGTCGAGGTCCCGGCTGGCGGTGCGCAGAGTGCCCTGCTGCTGGCCTGTGCGGTACGTGGCGATCAGCGAGGCACCCGTGTGCAGGTCGGTGCCGGGATCGAGCCGGACCACCGGAACTCGGCGCTCGGCGAGCACCCGCAGTACCGCATCCGCGGTCACGTCAAGGGGATTGGTCAGCACCAGCACCGACCCGCTTCGGCCGTTCATCAGCCGTTGCTCTGGTCCTGATCGTAGGACTCGGTGCTGTCGGCGTCGGTCGGCCCGCCCGGGTTTCCGTCGGGCGTGGTCGTGGTGGGCGTCAGGCCGCTCGTGCTGGTGCCATGCCCGCCCAACTCGACCGTGCGTCCGTGCTCGTCCACGATCACCGCAATCTGCGTCTCGGGGTCGATGACGGGCGTGTACTGCGGGACCGGGACGGTAGCCGTGAACGGCCCCATCCGGGTGGTACCCCACGGTGCGGTTGTCATCTGTGCTGCGCCTCCATTTCGTGGTGGTGCTGACAGGATCAACAACTCGGCCGGTTGGCCGAGTTGTTGATCCCGCCCGGTCGGAACGGACCTCAAGTCCGCAACCAGTTCGCCGACCTGCGGGCGGTATCGCGGCCCAGGGGACACGGGGGTGCGTTTGCGCGTCACGACAGCGACTCCGTTCCGTAGTCCGACGACTACTGGGGGCGCCAACTGTCCTCTAGGCTGCGGAGCTGTTCAACTTGTCCCACAGTGTCAGATTGGTAGGACGAACAGCCTTGAACAAGCGGGAACTTGACCCCCCGACATCCCCAGCCGCCGAGTTCGGCGTACTACTTCGCACGTCGCGCGAGCAGCGAGGCTGGACTCAGGAGCACCTTGCCGAGCTGATCGGCTGTACATCGTCGTACATCTCCGCGCTCGAACACGGCCGAAGGAAACCAAGTCAACAGATCTCAACGGCACTTGATCGAGTGTTCGGGTCGGGAGAGAGGTTCCTCAGGGAGTGGAGTACGTCCGGTCGGCGGGTCTTGTTCGAAGGCTTCGATGAGTACCTGCGCAATGAAGCGAAAGCCATCGCCCTGAGACTGTTCGAGATCAACCTGGTTCCGAGTTTGCTCCAAACGCCCGAGTACAGCCGAGTTTTTCAGGAGGCGCCTGTCCTGAGGGGGATCGCAACTCGGCAGCAGGCCGACGAACGAACCGAGAAGGTGCTGCTCCGACAGCAGTCCCTCGCCCGAGATCCGGCGCCGCACGTCCAGGTGGTGATAGATGAGGGGGCGCTACGGCGGCCGATCGGTGGTCGGGACGTCATGGTGGCGCAACTCAGGCACCTGGAAGCACTCGCTGCACGTCCCCGTTTTCTGGTGCAGGTGTGCCCTACCGCAGCAGGCGAGAACCGCCCGTTCGGGCATCCAATTACGTTGCTGACCATGCCGAACAGGTCCATCGTGGGGTACGGCGAGACGCAGCGGCGCGGCTACCTCGAACGCGATCCGGAGACGCTGGCCGAGTGGGCCAGTGAGTACGATCATCTCCAGGCCGAGGCGCTGTCCCGAGCAGCGAGCATCGAGTTCATTCGAAACGTGCGGAAAGGCTTTGAGCATGGATGATCGCAATGTCACCTGGTACAAGAGTTCATACAGCACCCAGGGAGGGAACTGCGTCGAGGTCGATGCGAATGTAGTCCACACTGTCCCGGTCCGTGACTCCAAGGATCCCCACGGTCCTGCGCTGGTCTTCCCGGCCGACGCCTGGTCGAGCTTCGTCGCCGCCGTCCGCTCCGGAGAGTTCGGCGACGTCTGACGTACGCGTGCCGCCCATCACCGCACTCGTCGTCGCCATCCTCGACGGCACCGTCACCACCGACCGCGCCGTCGACCTGCTCATGGCCCGCACGCCCAGAGCCGAATGGTAGGCAGGCGGCATCGCCACCCCCGAGGACGCCCCCGCCCGATGTCACGGTTTCGCCCCGCGCCCGGTCTTCATCGGTGAACAGGGCGCGGCAGACACCCGCGCCCCCCGCTGCAGGAGAGGGACGAGCCATGGAAACCGTGACCGTGCGACGGGTCATCGCGGCGCCGATCGCCGAGGTGTTCGACTGGTGCGCCACGAGCACCAACTACACCCGCTCCCCGTTCGTGCTCAGGGCGCGCCTGGCCCGGCCCGGCGAGGGCGCGCCCTACGGGGTGGGCGCCGTGCGGCTGCACACCTGGCTGATCGGCTGGTTCAACGAGCGGATCACCGCCTACAACGCCCCGCACGGCTTCGACTACACCGTCGACCGCAGCTTCCCGCCGGCCCGGCACGAGTTCGGCCGGATGACCTTCGAGGAGGTCCCCGAGGGCACCCTGGTCGTCTGGACGACCGGCTTCGCGCTCCCCATCCCCCTCGTCGGCGCGGCCTTCGCCCGCCGGGTCGGCAAGCCCGTCATCGCCCACGTCTTCGGCGCCATCCTGGCCGCCGCCGCCACCGACCTCGAAGCCGCCCCGAAGAAGCGCCCCTGACGCCGCGCCCCCCGCGGCAGGAGCGGGACGGCTCAGGCCGGCGGGTTCGGCCGGTTCAGGCCGCGGTCGTAGGCGAAGATCACGGCCTGCACCCGGTCCCGGGCGCCGATCTTCGACAGCACCCGGCTGACGTGCGTCTTGACGGTCGACTCCGCGAGCACCAGGCGCTGCGCGATCTCGCCGTTGGTCCAGCCCCGGCCGACCGCGACCAGGATCTCGCGCTCGCGCTCGGTCAGGGCGTTCAGCCGCGGATCGTCCTCGGCGGCCGCGCCGGGCGGGCGCACGGGCAGGTGGTGGGCGTAGGCGTCCAGGAGGCGTCGGGTGATGGCGGGGGCGACGACGGCGTCGCCCTCGGAGACGGCGCGGATCCCGGCCAGGAGGTCCTCCGGGCGGGCGTCCTTGAGGAGGAAGCCGCTGGCGCCGGCGCGCAGCGCGGCGTGGGCGTACTCGTCGAGGTCGAAGGTGGTCAGGACGAGGATGCGCGAGCGCCCGCCGGTGGCGACGATGCGCCGGGTGGCCTCGATGCCGTCCATGCCAGGCATCCGGATGTCCATCAGGACGACGTCGGGCCGCAGGTCGGCCGCCAGGCGCACGGCCTCGGCGCCGTGCGCGGCCTCGCCGACGACCTCCGTGCCGGGCTGGCTCTCCAGCAGCATCCGGAAGCCGTACCGCTGGAGCGGCTGGTCGTCGACGATGAGGACCGTGGTCACGTCAGGCCGCCTGTCGGGTCGGGGTCGGGATCGGGAGTGAAGGCGCCGGGTCCGCCGGGGCCGTCGGGTCCGTCGGGGGTGAGGTCGAGGACGGCCTCCACGGTCCATCCTGCCCCGGGCCCGGGCCCGGCGGTGACGGTGCCCCCGTACAGGGCCGCGCGCTCGCGCATGCCCGTGAGCCCGTGCCCCTCCTCGCCCGCCGCACCGCCGCGCACCGCCCCGCCGGGCGGACCGCCGTCCCGCACCCGCACCCGCAGGCGGCCGCCCTCGGCGGCCAGCGTCACGTGCGCCCGGGTGTCGGGCCCGGCGTGCTTGAGGGTGTTGGTGAGCGCCTCCTGGACGATCCGGTACGCCATCAGCTGCACCCCGCGGTCCAGCCGCTCCACCTCGCCGCGCGCGGTGTACACGACCTGCGGCCCGGCGGCCCGGATGCGCGCGCACAGCCCGTCGAGGTCGGCGATGCCCGGCTGCGGCGTGAACTCGGGGCCCTGCTCGCCCTGGTCGCGCAGGACACCGAGCATGCGCCGCAGCTCGCCCAGCGCCTGGCGGCTGGTCTCCCCGATCAGCAGCAGCGCCTCCCGGCCCCGCTCGGGGGAGGCCTCGGTCGCGTACGCGCCGCCGTCCGCCAGGGTGATGATCACGGACAGGTTGTGGCCGATGATGTCGTGCATCTCCCGGGCCACCCGGGTGCGCTCGGTGGCGGTGGCCAGCCGGCTGCGCTGGTCGCGCTCGACCTCCAGACGCGCCGCCCGCTCGCGCAGCCCGGCGAGCTGGGCCCGGCGGATGCGCACCGCGATGCCGACGGCCACCGCCGCCGTCGCCGCGCTGAACAGGAAGAACAGCGCGTCCCCGACCGGCAGCCCGCCGGACAGCTCCACCGCGACCAGTGCCGACGCGCCGGTCATCGCCGCGCACGCCCACGCCAGGTGCCGCAGGCTCCCGTGCAGGGCCAGGCTGTAGAGGGCGACGAGCAGCGCGACGTCCGCGCGCAGCGCCACCCCCAGCGACCACTGCAGGACGAACACGGCCGCGACCGCCGCGAACGCCGCCGCCGGTCGCCGCCGGCGCCACAGCAGCGGTAGCAGCAGCCCCGCCTGCAAGGCCAGCAGCGCCGCCAGCGGCGGGCGGGCGAAGACGATCCGGTGCTCGCGCGCCCGCTCCCCGCCGTCGTGGAAGGGCAGCAGGTCCGGCAGGCAGAACAGCAGGAAGACCGCGACCACCACCGCGGTGTCCAGCACCCACGGGTGGTCGCGGTCCGCCTGCCGCGCCCGCTGCCCCAGCCGGGCCAGGCGCGCGAACACCGGGTACCCCGACAGCGGGTCGCCCCCCGCCCCCACGGCGGTGTCGTGCTCGCTCACGGTGTCACCTTCGTCCAGCTCGTCCGGAACGGTCGTCACCTTCGTCCAGCCCATCCGCAAACGGTCGTCACCTTCGTCCAGCTCACCCGCAAACGGTCGTCACCTTCGTCCAGCTCACCCCGGAACGGATACGAAACGGGCCCGGTGCGGCACCCGACTCGAACGGGCACCGCACCGGGACGTCCACGCAGTCTCCCAGCCCTCAGGCGTCGCTGCGCACCAGGCGCACGGCCGCGCCCGCCAGGGCGAGCACCGTCCACAGCAGGAAGACCGCCAGCCCCGCGGCGGGCGACAGCGTGGTCGCGTCGTGGTGCAGGGCGAACATCGCCTGGCCCGCGTTGCTGGGCAGGTACGGGCTGATGTGGTCCTGCCAGGACGAGGGCAGCAGCGAGATCAGGCCGGGGACCAGCATCAGCGAGGCCACCAGCACCGAGATGCCGCCCGCCACCGACCGCAGCAGCGCGCCCAGCGCGACACCGATCACGCCCACCAGGGCGAGGTAGAGCCCGGCCCCCAGCAGGCCGCGCAGGACGCCGGCGTCGGAGAACGTCATCGCCGCGCGGGTACCGGAGAGGATGCCGCTGTCGGCCGCGAAGGCGACGAACACCCCGACGGTGCCCAGCAGCAGCACCACCACCCCGTACACCGCCGCCTTGGACCACAGCACCGGCAGCCGGCGCGGCACCGCGGCCAGGGTGGAGCGGATCATGCCGGTGGAGTACTCGCCCGCGGCGACCAGCACGCCCAGGACGCCGAACGCCAGCTGCGCGAAGTTGGTGCCGAACAGAGACAGGCTCAGGGCACTGGCGTCGGCGAAGTCCCCCCGATCCATCGGGCGCCCCGAGGTGATCCTCGACTTGAACTGGAACGCGGCGATCAACCCGAACGCGACCAGGAACAGCAGGCCCAGGCCCAGCGTGATCCAGGTCGAGCGCAGCGACCACAGCTTGGCCCACTCCGAGCGCAGCACGCGCACGGGCGTCACCCGGTAGGCGGGGCGCGCGGGCCGCCGGTCGGCGGCCGCGGACGGCTGGCTCGGTGCGATGGTGCTCATGCCGCGCTCCTCGGGGACTCGGCGCCGGCACCCGCACTGGCGGCGGGCCCGGTCGCGGTGGTGGTGCCGTGGTACTCCACGGCGTCCCTGGTCAGCTCCATGAACGCCTCCTCCAGGGAGACCGTGCGGGTGGTGAGCTCGAACAGCGCGATGCCCTGCTCGGCGGCCCGCAGGCCGATCTCCCGCGCGGCCAGGCCGGTGACGAGGAGCTCCTCCGAACCGGAACGGCCGGTGACCTCCACCCCGGGCCCGGCCAGCGCCGTGCGCAGCCGGGCCGGATCGGCGCTGGCCACCTTCACCACGTCGCCACCGGCCTGGCGGACCAGGTCCTGCACGGTGGTGTCGGCCAGCAGCCGGCCCCGCCCGACGATGATCAGGTGGTCGGCGACCAGCGCGACCTCACTCATCAGGTGCGAGGACACGAAGACGGTGCGGCCCTCGGCGGCCAGCGAGGTGAGGAGGTTGCGGATCCACAGCACGCCCTCCGGGTCGAGACCGTTGACCGGCTCGTCCAGCATCACCGTCGCCGGGTCGCCCAGCAGCGCCGCCGCGATCCCCAGCCGCTGGCCCATGCCCAGCGAGAACGCCCCGGCACGCTTCCTGGCCACCGACTGCAGCCCCGTCAGCTCGACGACCTCCTCCACCCGCGAGCGCGGGATGCCGTGGGTGTGCGCCTGGGCCATGAGGTGGTTGAACGCGGAGCGCCCCGGGTGGATCGACTTGGCCTCCAGCAGCGCCCCGACCTCCTGCAACGGCGCCGCGTGCGCGGCGTAACGGCGCCCGTTGACGCGCACCGAGCCGCTGGTGGGCGCGTCCAGCCCGACGATCATCCGCATGGTGGTGGACTTCCCGGCGCCGTTGGGCCCGAGGAAGCCGGTGACCGTGCCGGGCTTGACCATGAAGTCGAGCCGGTCGACGGCGGTCTTCTCCCCGTACCGCTTCGTCAGCTGGTGCGCCTCGATCATCGCTCACCCCTACGCTCCGGGGCCGGACCGTCCCGGCCTCCCTCACACTCCACGCTAGGCGCGGCGCCGGCGCGATCCGTGGTACCCCGGACCGATCATCGGAGGGGGCACGGTACCCCGGTACCACGCCAGGACCGCCTGTTGCGGTTACATCACGACGTGTCCGATTCATCGAGTATTGGACCGGAGTGCGGCGATTAACTTTGTTGGCAGCGATGCGAACGGTCTCTCATAATGCCTGCTGAGACGCGTGATGGACGGTCCGGAGAACCGCCGGGGGAGCGGTTTGCGAGGAAGTCCGCGCGCGAGATCCCACATTTTCCCGGGGGAGTTCCTTGTCCGCGCCCGAAAACGAAACAGCCGCCGTTCCGGAGCAGCCCGACGCCGCGCCGGAACCGGCCGCCGTGCCGCAGCACCCCGCTGCGCCACAGCACCCCGCCGTACCGCAGCCCGACGCTGCGCCGCAGCACGCCGCCGCACCCGAACCGGCCGCGCGCCGGCTGCCGCGCGCCGTCGGCGTCGCGCTGGCCACCGCCGGCCTGCTTGCCGTCACGGCGACCAGCGCCGCGGTGACCGTCGCCGTCGGCAGGCCGGACACCCGCCCGGCCGCCGCCGCCGCACCCGCGCCGGCCACCACCACCGCCTCCAGCCCGAGCCCGACGGCCTCCGCCACCCCGCTACCGGTGCCGACGCCCACCGCCGCCCCGACCACCCCCAAGCCGGCCAGCACCGTCAAGGGGACCGTCAACGGCGGCAAGCACGAGGGCGACCTGCGCTACTTCCTGCTCCCGATCCCGGACGGCGGCGAGTCGTACGGGCCCGCGGACGGGATGACCATGACCAACGACGACGTCGCCGACCTGTTCGGCAAGCAGGACGGCATCATGGACATCCTCGGCTCGTACGGCTACCGGTCGGGCGCCACCCGGATGTACCGGACGGCCGACGGCAAGGCCGAGGTCACCGTCACCCTGCTGCGCTTCGGCTCCACCTCGATGGCGCGCGAGTTCGTCCAGGGATACACCCTCAAGTCGCAGGACCCGATCGACATCGACGGCGACCCGAACGCCCACGGCTACCTGCACAAGCCCAAGCAGCAGGCGTACACCGGCTCGATGACCGGCATCTCCAGCCAGGGCGACGTCCAGTACACGATCGACGTCGAGGTGAAGGGGACACCGGACAAGGCGCTGCTGAGCGGGCTGATGAAGCGCCAGCGCGAGTGGCTCGCCTCCGGCGGCTGAGCGCAGCTGAACGCGGTTGAACGCGGCTGAACCCGCGCCGCCGCCCGTCCCGACGCCGTCCTTCCCACCCTCCTCTGGAGCCACCCCGTGACCACCGAACCCGCGCTGCCCCCGCCCGGCACCGCGCCGGCGCCCGCCGCCCCGCCGCGGCCCCACACCGCGCCCACCGAACCGCCCGCCACCGAACCGCCCGCCGCTGAACTGCCCGCCGCTGAACTGCCTTTCACCGCACCGCAGTTCACCACCGAACCGCCGCCCTCCGCCGAGGCGTTCCCGTCCGACGCGCCGGCCTCCGAGCTCCTGCCGCCCGCCCCCGAGCGGGCGCCCCGCGCCCCGCGCCGCCCGCGCCCGGTGCTGCTGGCGGTGTCCGGCCTGGTGCTGGGCACCCTGGCCGGCGGCGGCGTCGGCTACGCCGTCCAGGCCCAGCGCCCGCCGACGCCGCTGCCGCCGATCCAGGTCGCGCGCCCGTCCTACCCGGCCGTGGCGGTCGACCCGACCGCCTTCGCCGCCCAGCAGCCCAAGCCGCTGGCCATCGACGGCGACCTGCTCAAACTGCTGATCGGTGCCCCGGACGGCAGCGCCGCCTGGGGAGAATTCCCGGACAAGCCGAGCTGGGTGTCGGTCGGCGAGCTCGCCGAGCACAGCGACAGCGCGGTCCGCGACTTCAAGGACCTGAACTCCCGGGGCTTCCGGCGCGCGGCCGAGGTGGACTGGAAGAAGGGCGACACCAGGTACCGCGTGTCGCTGGTCCAGTACGCGCCGGACCGCGCCAACGAAGCCGCCACGCACGCCGTCGGCACCACCCGCAACCTGAAGCCGTTCGCCGACGGCGCCAACGGCGGCTACCGGGTGGACGAGGAACCCAGGTACTGGGCCGACAGCGCCGATCGGTACTACTACGGCCAGGCCGTAGCCCAGCGCGGCACGGTGGCGATGGTGGTGGAGGTCTTCGACCCCAAGCCGGTGAACCCCGATGTCGTGAAGGACCTCGCCAAGCAGCAATGGGAGCGGCTGGTATGACCGACAACAGCATGACCGGGACCCCGGCCGCCACGCCGGCGCCGACCGCCCCCGAGGCGGCCCCGGCCGCCGTCGAACAGTCCGCCGCCGAGCAGCAGTTCGCCGCCGATCCCGCCGCGCCGACCGCCGCCGATCCCGCCGCCCCGCGCCCCGCCTCCCGCCGCCTGCTGCGCGCGGGTGCCGCGACGGCAGCGGCGGCGCTGGCCGGGGTGGCCATCGGCGTCGGCATCATCAAGACCCAGTACGACGACCCCGCCCCGGCCGTCGCCGCCGGGCCGTCCGCCGCGCCCGTCCCGACCGCGACGGCCACGCCGTTCGGCGCCAAGTCCAACGGCAACCACTTCGGTTCGCTGCGCGACCTGCTGCTGCCCGTCCCGGCCGGCTACGAACCCGGCCCGGACGAGGGCGGCTACGGCAACGACACCGAACTCGGCGCCGAGTTCCTGTCCGCCGAACTGGACGACGAACTCCAGCAGATCCCCAAGGACAAGCGCGACAAGCTCCGCTCCTACTGGGAGGGCCTGCACGTCAAGGCCACCGGCGTGCGGACGTACCGGACCAGCGAGGACGACCTGGTGGTCGGCCTGAAGCTGCGCCAGTTCAACCAGCAGGAAGTGCAGAAGCTCAACGAGTACACCGCGGTCTTCACCGGCGACACCGGCCTGTTCCGGATCGGCCCGGAGATCCCGGGCCACCCCGAGGCGCACTGCTACCTGATGCCGGCGCCGCCGTCCGCGCCGATCGACTACCTGGAGTGCTCGGCCGCCGAGGGCGACCTCCTGGTGGTCATGAACGTCGAGGGCGTGGCACCGCTGCCCAAGGACCGGATCGTCGCCCTCTTCACCCTGCAGCTCGACCGCCTCGCCCGCCCGGGAGCGTCCGCATGACCGACCACGCAACCCCGCACGAGCCCGCCGCCCCCGCCGAGACCCCCGCTGAGGCCGCCGTCGAGACCCCCGCGGGCACCTTCGCCGAGTTCCCCGCCGCTCCCGCCGCGGAGACCCCCGAGGAGCACGAGGCCCGCCTCGCCCGGCGCAGCGCCCGCCGCAGGGCGGCCGCGCGCTGGGCCACCGCCACCCTGGTGTTCGCCCTCGCGGGCACCGGCGCCGCGCTGGCCGTCACCGCCCCCGAGCGCACCGACCTGCCCGGCCTGGCCACCCCGGGCGACGGCCGCTACACCTTCCCGCCGCTGACGCTGCCGCCACTGCCCTCCGGCAGCAGCACGCCGGACCGTACGGGCGGCAAGAACGCCCTGCACGCCGCGGACCTGCGCTACCTGCTGCTGCCCGCCCCCAAGGAGGCCGGCGGCAGCCTCACCCCGGCGCTCTACCCGGTTCCCACCGCCTCGGCCACCGGCACCCCGTCGGCGAGCGCGACCCCGAGCCCGACCGCCTCCGCCTCCACGTCGGCCTCGGCGTCGGCGGGCGCGAGCCCGTCCACGGCCCCCGCCGGCCAGGCTCCGGCCGACTGGGTCACCTGCGACGCGATCCTCGCCGAGCAGCGGGACCCGGCCGAGCTCCGCGCGCTGCTCCTGCAGGACGCCTGCCGGGCGGCCACCGTCCGGGAGTGGACGGCCTCCGACGGCACCCGCACCCAGATCCGGCTGCTGCGCTTCGGCGCCTCCTTCGAGTCCTGGAACGTCTTCTCCTCCCTGCGCTCCGACGCCAAGCCCAATGCCCTGCCCGGCGCGAAGAGCACCTCCCACAGCGCCTGGGACACCGTCGAGGGCGTCCACCTGGACGCCCAGGAGAGCTCGGCGAAGGGCGCCAAGGGCACCCCGAACGCCCGCATCGCCTACCTCTGTGCCTCCGACCTCGTCGCCGTCGTCACCATGACCAACCCCGACGGCGTCCCGGACGCGGCCTTCCGCCAGGTGGTCACCCTCCAGTCCGACCTCCTCGCCTGACACCGGCCCCCGGGCCCGCCGCCCCCGCGCCCGCCGCCCGCACGCCCCTCACACCGTCAGCCGGGCGGCGGCGGGCAGGTGGTCGCTGGAGGTGGCGGGCAGGGTCCAGGCGGCGGTGGCGGGCAGGCCCCGGGTCATGACGTGATCGATCCGGGCCAGCGGGAAGACCGCCGGCCAGGTGAACCCGAAGCCGCCGCCCGCGCTGTCCTGCGCGGAGCTCAGCCGGCTGGTGACCGGGGTGAGCGCGTGGTCCCCGGCGGCGGTGTTGAGGTCGCCCAGCAGCAGCACCCGGCGCAGCGGCTCCTCGTCCAGCGCGGCGCCGAGCGCGGCGAGGTTGCGGTCGCGGTGAGCGGTGGCGAAGCCGGTGACGTTGAGCCGGACGGAGGCGAGATGGACCACGTACACGGCCAACGGCCCACCAGGCGCCTGGACTTCGGCCCGCAGTGAGCGGCTCCAGCCCGGGTCGATGGTCAGCCGCCGTGCGTCGGTCACCGGGTAGCGGCTCCACAGCGCGACGGTGCCGATCCGCGTGCGGTGCGGCAGTTCGGCGTCCAGCACGCGCTGGTAGACGGGCAGCGCGGCGTCGGTGACCTCCTCCAGGGCGACCAGGTCGGGGCGGGCGGCGAGCAGCGCCCGGGCCGTGCCGGCGGGGTCCGGGTTCTGCGCGCTCACGTTGTGGGTGACCACGGTCAGGCCCGCACCGCCGGTCGGGCCCGCACCGCCCCCCGGCGGCGGCCCGCCGCCGGCGAGCACCGGCCCGAGCACGACGGCCCACACCGCGGCCAGCACCACCGCGGCGCACGCCGGCACCGGCGCTCGCCGCAGCGCGGCGGCGAGCAGGACGGCGGGCACCACGACACCGGCCCAGGGCAGGGCGCTCTCCCACAGGCTCCCCAACTGGACGCCCAGGCTCGGCACCCGCCGGTGACCGGCCAGGGCGAGAGCGGTCAGCAGGGCCACGGCGGCGGCCACACGGCCGCGCCGCCAGCGCCCGACCGGCTCGCGCCGCCGCCGCCGCCGACGGCATCGACGGCCGCCCGGGCGGGAGACACCCGCCGAGGCGCCCCCCACCGTCCCCTGTCCCGCCCCCGCCACCGCTCCCGGCCTTGAGACCGCCCCCGCCCCCGGCGCGAGCCCCTCCTGCGATCGGATCATGAACGCCCCCTACCCGGCCGCGTCGGGCAACAGCGCCGGGCAGGTCCCGCCAGGGCTGGTCAGCAGCTCGAAGTGCCAGATCTCGTTGGCGTACACCTGGCAGAGCCCGTACCGCACGCCGTGCTGGATCAGCCAGTAGTCGGCATTGGTCGGACCGATGTCGATCGCCTTGCCCGAGACGTGCGCCGACTTCTCCGGCGTGTTCACGAACTGCCTGGCCCGCTCCAGACTCCCGTACCTGGCCACCCCCTTGTCGAGCAGCCGCTGCTGGTACTCCTTGCTGCGCCAGCCCGAGGTGACGGTCATCTCGATGCCCTGGGCGCGCGCGTCCCGGGCGGCCTGCTGGACGGCTGCCAGCAGCGGCCCGTCCAGGTTGCCCACCGCCGGCGCCCCGGTGTCGAACGGGGTCAGCGTCGTGCCGTCGGGAATGTCGCCGTCCGCCCCCGCCGAGGAACCGGACCCCGGAGCGAGGGAGGAGGAGAACGGCGCGACGGTGGCCGCCAGGGTCCGCAGCGCCGCCTCGGTCGCCGGCGGATCGGCGGCCGCGCAGGCGCCGGCCAGCGCCAGCACCACCACCGCCCCGGTGCCCACGGCCACCGCCCGCCGGCCGCCCCCCACCGGCCGCCACCGCGTCGCCTCCTGGCGCGTCGTCCCGTCCATCCCTGCCTCCCGGCGCTCGTCACTTTCGCCGCGACGGGGAAACCCGGCGGCCACACCATGGAAGGAAAAGCGGTGTTACCAGGACGTCTGCACTAGCCGATACGTTTTCGATAGGCCCGTTCGTGTCCAATGGACGGCAACGGCAACGGCAACAGCAACGACAGCAAGAGCGGGACGGGAGAACAGCGCGTGCGGGTCCTGGTGGTGGAGGACGAGATCTACCTCGCCGAGGCGGTCCAGGCGGGCCTGCGCCTGGAGGCGATCGCCTGCGACATCGTCACGGACGGCGACACCGCCCTCGAACGCCTCGCCGTCCACACCTACGACGTCGTCGTCCTGGACCGCGACATCCCCGGCACCCACGGCGACGACGTCTGCCGCACCATCGTCGAGCACCGCCTGGGCTGCCGCGTCCTCATGCTCACCGCCGCCGCCCGCCTCAACGAGAAGGTCGCCGGCTTCGAACTCGGCGCCGACGACTACCTGACCAAACCCTTCGACCTCGCCGAACTCGTCGTCCGGCTGCGCTCCCTGGCACGCCGCCCCGCCCAGGCCGCGCCCCCCGTCCTCGAATACGCCGGACTGCGCCTGGACCCCTTCCGCCGCGAGGTCTACCGAGACGGCCGCTACGTCGCCCTCTCCCGCAAGCAGTTCGCCGTCCTGGAGGTCCTGATGACCGCACGCGGCGGCGTCATCAGCGCCGAGAACCTCCTCGAACGCGCCTGGGACGAGAACGCCGACCCGTTCACCAACGCCGTCCGCATCACCATCTCCGGCCTGCGCAAACGACTCGGCGAACCCTGGGTGATCCAGACCGTGCCCGGCGTCGGCTACCGCCTCACCGACGGCACCCCCACGTGAGCGCCCCGCCCCGCACCCGCCCCGCGCCGCGACCGCGCCGCCTGACCGCCCGCCTGCGGCTCACCCTCAGCTACACCCTCTTCGCCGTCATCACCGGCACCCTCTGCCTGGCCGTCGTCTACGTCGGCATGCGCTACATCCCCAACTACCCGCTCACCTCCTCCAACCCCCGCGACCGCCTCTCCGCCCCCTCCCGCCAGGAGATCCTCCGCTCCCTGCTCACCATCTCCGGCTACGCCCTGGCCCTGCTCACCGCCGTCGGCACGATCGGCGGCTGGTTCATCGCCGGCCGCGTCCTGCGGCCCCTCCAGGACATCACCAGGGCCGCCCACCGCGCCGCGAGCGGAGCACTCGAACACCGCATCGCCCTCGCCGGCCCCCGCGACGAGTTCACCGACCTCTCCGACGCCTTCGACGAGATGCTCGAACGCCTCCAGCGTTCCTTCGACGCCCAGCAGCGCTTCGCCGCCAACGCCTCCCACGAACTGCGCACCCCCCTGGCCATCACCCGCACCATGCTCCAGGTCGCCGCCGCCGACCCGGCCCGCCAGGACTGGACCACCCTCGTCGCCCGCCTCCAGGACACCAACCAGCGCGGCATCGAGATCAGCGAAGCCCTCCTCCAACTCGCCGACCTCGGCCACACCGCCCCCGAACTCGAACCCCTCGACCTGGCCCGCACCACCCGCGACGCCCTCGCCGCCGTCCAGGAGGAGGCCGCCGCCCTGGGCGTCACCGTCACCACCGACTGCCGGCCCGCCCCCGCCACCGGCAACCCGGTCCTGCTGCGCCAGGCCGCCGTCAACCTGCTGCAGAACGCGCTGCGCCACAACCTGCCGACCGGGGGATCCGTCACCGTCACCACCGGGGCCGATCCGGACCGCCCCGGCCGGGTCCGGCTCGCCGTCACCAACACCGGCCCCCGCCTGGCCCCCGAGACCGTCCCCACCCTCACCGAGCCCTTCCTGCGGGGTCGCGGCCGCACCGCCCAGTCCGACCCCGCCCGCCGCGGTCACGGCCTCGGCCTGGCCATCGTCGTGGCCGTCACCGACGCCCACCACGGCGACCTCGGCCTCGCCCCCGCCCCCGGCGGCGGCCTGCACGCCACCCTCAGCCTCCCCGCCCGCTGAGCCCGGCCGCCGTCCCGCCGAGCCCCGGCCTCACCCCGTCGGCTGCCCGGGCCGGCCCGGCACCCACAGCGGCGCCGGGCCGCCGAGCGCCATGTACCGGGCCGCGTCCTCCTCCAGCCACCCGTCCACCCGGCCCGGATCGCCGCCGCACGACTCCACCAGCGCGGCGGCCGCGATCCGGGCACAGGCCAGCATCAGCGCCAGGGTGTCCCGGCGGCGGTGCCGCTCCCGGACGTACGCCTCGCCCCGCTCGTCGATACGCCGGCCGTGCGCCTCCCGGCCCTCAGCCTCCTGGCCCTGGGCCTCCCGACCGTGCGCCTCCCGACCGTGCGCCTCCCGGCCGTGCGCCGAAGCGTCCCCGCCCCCGCCCCCGTCCCCGTCCCCGGCGGTGACCGCCTGGACGCCGTGCCACACCAGGGCGAGCGCGGCCGGTTCGGCCGGGTGCGTCACCTCCGCCCGGCCCGCCTGCTCACGGGCCTCCGCCGACCGCCGGCCCAGCCACTCCAGCACCGCCGGCACGTCCCCCTCGCGGGCCTGGAGCACCAGCTCCGCCGCCCGGTACGCGAGCGCCCGCAGGACCTCCCCGGCCGGCACCCGCAGCCCCGGCACCGGCGGCTCGCCGAACGCCAGCCAGGCGTCCGCGAACGACGCCGCCCGCATCCGCCCCAGCCACGCCGGAGCCCCGGCCGCGTCGCCCACCCACTCCTGCGCACCCAGCCGGACCAGGCCCGCCGCGGCAAGCCGCGCCGCGTCCCCGTCCAGCCCGCACAGCCGTCCACCCCTCACCGCGCACCCCCGTCAGCGCCCTCAATCCCGTGACGGGCACATCCCACCACACCAGGACGCAAGCGAACTAGACAGGGACCCGACAAAAATTTCCGACGCCGCCCAGCCGCCGATCAGCCCAGGACCAGCGGCAACCGCCCCGCCAGAGCGCCCGGTGCGCCCGCTGCGCACCGGTGGGGGCGCGCCGTCCCGTCCCGACCAGCAGCGCGTCCCGGTCGGAGAACGACGCGGGGAACGCGGCCCCGGCGATCCCCGCCAGCAGCGCGCGCGAGCGCCGCAGCCCCTGCGCCGGCGGCCCCGGCACCCCGGGCAGGAACGCGACCGGGCCGAGATGGTGCAGCGTCCACTCCAGGACGTACGCGTCGAGGTAGTCGCCCGCCGTGAGCCCCCGGCCGCCCGTACCGGGGCGCCGCTACGCGAGGTGGTACTGCACGGGGGTGGAGACCCGGGCGCCGAGTTCGGCGGCGGCGCGGCGCGCCCAGTACGGGTCGCGCAGCAGCTCGCGGCCGAGCAGGACGGCGTCGGCCCTGCCGGCGGCGAGGATGTCCTGGGCCTGGACGGGGTCGGTGATCAGGCCCACGGCCGCCACGGGCATGCCGGCCCCGCTGCGCACGGCCTCGGCGAAGGGCACCTGGTAGCCGGGTCCGGCGTGGATCGTGGCGTCGGGGACGAGGCCTCCGGTGGAGACGTCCATCAGGTCCACGCCGTGGGCCAGGAGTTCCTTGGCGAGGCGGACGGTGTCCTGCGAGGTCCACCCGGTGCGGCCGTCCTGCGGGTTCTCGGTGAGCCAGTCGGTCGCGGAGATGCGGAAGAGGACGGGCAGGTCCTCGGGCCACGCCGAGCGGACGGCGTCGACGACCTCCAGGGCGAAGCGGATGCGGCCCTCGAAGGAGCCGCCGTAGGCGTCGGTGCGGTGGTTGCTGTGGGGGGAGAGGAACTGGTGGATCAGGTAGCCGTGGGCGCCGTGGATCTCGACGGCCCGGAAGCCGGCGTCGAGCGCGCGCCGGGCGGCGTCGGCGAACTGCCGGACGATCCCGCGGATCTGCTCCTCGGTGAGTTCGTCGGGCCTGGTCCGGGTGGGGGCGAAGGGGAGGGCGCTGGGGGCGAGCGGCGTCCATCCGTGGGCTTCGTCCGGGGCGAGGGCGCGGCCGCGGTCGATCCAGGTGCGCTCGGTGGACGCCTTGCGGCCGGCGTGGGCGAGCTGGAGGGCCGGCACGGTGCCCTGTGCCGTCAGGAAGGAGGTGATCCGCCGGAAGGCCGCGACCTGGGTGTCGTTCCAGATCCCGAGGTCGTAGGGGGTGATGCGGCCTTCGGGGCTGACGGCGGTGGCCTCCATGATGATCATCCCCGTGCCGCCGGTGGCGCGGGCCGCGACGTGGGCGAAGTGCCAGTCCGTCGGGGCGCCGGCCGCGTCGCCGTCCGGAGCGGCGCTGTACTGGCACATCGCCGCCATCCAGACGCGGTTGGGGACGGCCAGGGTCCTCAGGGTGTAGGGGGTGAAGAGGGTGGTGCTCATGGGCGGACTCCTGTCGGCGGAGGCGGGGCCGGGGGAAACCTTCTCGAATGATTGCAAGTGCACTTTGCGTGACGCCACAATAGTTGTGCACGCTGATTGCTTGCAAGCGCTGGCCATTTCATCCGGTGTCGCCACCTGCCGGCGGACCCGCTCCCACGCGATCCTGGTCCCCACGGCCCCCGGGCCCGCCGCCCGCGTCCACCGTCCGGGCGGCGCATCCGACCATGCGTCACCAGGAGGTCCGATGAAGATCCCCGGTCCAGACCCCCGGCCGGACGGCGGGGTCGGCGCCATCGCGCAGGCCGGCGGGCTGCACGCCTACCAGCTGTGGCTGCACGCCGAGTACGGCCCCGTGGCGCGGTTCCAGCTGCCCGGCGCCGAGACGGCCGTGTCGGTCGCCGACCCGGTGCTGCTGGAGGCCACCGCGCACCTGGACCGCCGCCCCGAGCGCCTGTTCTCCTTCCTGGACCCGCTGTTCGAGGCCGGCAACCTGCAAGTGCTCCCGGCGGACGAACACGCCCCGTGGCGCCGCACCCTGCTCTCGGTCCTGGCCGGCCGCCCCTCGCACGAGCAGGCCTTCGACCGCTTCACCGCGCTCGCCACCGGCCTCGCGGACCGCTGGGCCGCGCGGGGCGCGCGGGGCGAGGCCGTCGCGCTGCAGCAGGACCTGACCGCCCTGTCCCTGCGGATGATCTGCGCGTACGCGCTGGGCGGCGAGGTGGAGGGCCCGGACGTCGTCGCCGCCGCCTTCGAGGAGGTGCTCGCCGACTACCTGGAACGGCTCTACCAGGTGCCCCCCGCCGTCGACCCGCAGGAGCGCGCCGAGCGGACCGCGCGGGCGCTCGCCCTCCTGCGCGCGACGGTCGACCGGGTGATCGCGGCCCACCGCGACGGCGCCCGCGCCGACCGCAGCGACCTGGTCGGCGCACTGGTCGAGGCCGGCGAGCGCCCCGCCCGGATCCGCGACACCGTCCTCGCGGCGATGCTCGCCGCCCACCACACCACCGGCGTGGCCGTCTCCTGGACCCTGCACCTGCTGGGCCGCCACCCCGGGGCGGCCGAACGCGTCACCGGGGAACTGGACCGCGTCCTCGGCGACCGCGCGGCCCCCGGGTACGCCGACCTGCGGCGCCTGCCGTACCTGCGGACGGTCCTCCAGGAGTCGATGCGCCTCTACCCGCCCGGCCCGTACGGCGCGCGCCAGACCACCCAGGCGCTCACCCTCGGCGCGTACGAGGTCCCCGCCGGGGCGGTGGTCTTCTACCCGTTCTGGGCCGTCCACCTGAACCCCGACCACTGGCCCGAGCCCGAACGGTTCCGCCCCGAGCGCTTCGCCCCGGAGCAGGCGGCCGGACGCGCGCGGCTGGCCTGGGTCCCCTTCGGGTTCGGCCCGCGCAGCTGCGAGGGCGCCGCCCTGGCCATGGTCGAGTGCGAACTGCTGCTGGCCGTCCTCCTCAAGCGCCTGCGCTTTCGGCCCGTGCCGGGCCACCGGGTGGTCCCGGCCGAACGGTTCGTCCTCTGGGCGGCCGACGACATCCGCATGCTCGTCAGCCCGCGCCGGGCGGGGTGAGCGCCGCGCACCCGCCGGCGCGCCCCGCGCGGCCCGGCCCCCGGACGTGCGGGTGCCCCGGGACGAACCGTCCCGGGGCACCCGGCATGGGGGAGCGGCGGGGATCAGCCCCCGATGCCGATACCGGTCTCGGTGGCGTAGCCGGCGACGCCGTTGGGGCCCACCGCGACGGCGGCGTCGAGGAACGAGGCGCCGTCAGGACCGAACTGGACGTCGGTGATGTGCAGGGCACTGCCGTTCGGGCCGACGGAGAACGCCCCGTGGTCGTAGTTCAGGGAGGGGATGTTGTCGGGCGTGGCGGCGGAGGCGATGGTCGCCCCGCCGAGCACGAGCGGGAGGCAGAGGGCGGAGACGGTCAGGACACGGCGCGCAGTACGCATGGGGGAAGAGCCCTTCCAGATAAGGGTGGTGATGGTCGATCGGACCGCCACGAAATGGCGGCCTGTCACCATCCACACACATTCGTATGCGGAGCGCGACCGGGGATGGCTGTCCGGGGCTACCGGTTCACCCGGGCCCCCCATCGCCGCGCCGAGAAGGTGACGGGCGGCCCGCCGGAGCCCGGGGAGCGCCTCGCCCGCGCGGCGCCGCGGCCATCGGTGGCGGGCTGCCCGGTGGCTGCTCACGGCCGGGGTGGGCGCGTGGGTGCCGGCCGGCGACTTGACGATCAAACCGGTGGTGCTGCGATAGTGACCCGGTGCGCGTCG
>NZ_JBFBFU010000052.1:0-37846 GCF_040684355.1 Kitasatospora sp. NPDC091276
GCAAGACGCTCGGCTGGGATACCCCAGCCGAGCGTCTACGTGATCTACTCACCGTCTGAAACCAAGCGGTGTTGCGACGACCCCTTGAACCTAAGGATCGGATGATCGGACGGGGGCCTTCGCCGTGGGCTCAGCGCAGCGCGCCGAGGTCCTTCGGGGCGGACCAGCCGCTGAAGGTCACCAGGTGCCGGTCGGCGGTCACGGCCCACAGGTCCGGCGTGCCGTCCCCGTCACCGTCGCCCGAGCTGCCGAGGGTCGGGTAGGCGGCGGTGGTGAAGCCGGTGGCGACCACGTTCGCCTTCGGGTCCGCGAGCGCGGAGAAGTCGAGCAGTCCGTTCGACTTCTTCGAGACCGGGTAGGCATGCAGGTCGCCGGTGGCCCGGTCGCGCGCCCACAGGATGAGGTTGCCGGCCGCGTCCGCGCCGGGGGCGATCAGGTCGTAGCCGCTCCAGTCGCCGGTGGTGGCGATGGGCTGGGCGGCGACGTAGCTGCGGGAGCTGTCGACATAGGCGTAGAGCTTGCCGTGCTCGACCGAGACGAGAACCGGCAGGGACGGCCGGGCGGCACCAAAGCGACCGCCGACCGGGACGAGCTGGTCGGCGCCCGACCAGTCCGCGGCGTAGTCGCCGGGGCAGGTGATCGACTCCCCGGCCGAGTCGATGCACTGGGACGGCTTCCCCGCCAGGGTGGGGTTCTGGCCGCTGAAGTCGCCCTGGTGCCCGTTGGCGTAGACGTACAGGAACTGCGGGTTGCCCTTGGGACGCACCAGCAGGTCATCACCGGGGCCGTGGGTGTTGGCCCAGCCCCGGTGCAGCACCAGGTCGTCCTTCCAGCCGGCCCGCAGCGGAGCGAGCGCGCCCGGGATGGTGGAGCTCGGAGTGGCGTCCGTCGCACCGGCGCTGATGATCTGCAGGTTGCCCTGGGCGTCCGGGAGCAGGATGTCGGGCACACCGTCGCCGTTGACGTCACCCGGGGCGGCCGGCTTGGGGCGCGAGTCCCAAGGAGCGTAGAAGGTGTAGGTGGTCGGCTGGCCGACGTTTCCGGCGTTGTCCATCGCCTGGACGGTGAGGACGTTGGTGCCCCAGTCCTTGGGCTTGAGGGTGAGCGCGGCACTGCCGTCGGCGCC
The DNA here is from genome assembly GCF_040684355.1 of Kitasatospora sp. NPDC091276. Taxonomy (NCBI): domain Bacteria; kingdom Bacillati; phylum Actinomycetota; class Actinomycetes; order Kitasatosporales; family Streptomycetaceae; genus Kitasatospora; species Kitasatospora sp. NPDC091276. The sequence continues at coordinate 1,127 of NZ_JBFBFU010000052.1, forward strand.
CGCCTTCACGGTGTGCGCGGAGGCGCAGTCCCAGCCGACGCCCAGGGTGCCGTTCAGCACGTACTGGTAGCAGGCCACCCCGGAGGCCGCGCCGCCGGCCGGCGCGGCGTCGGTGCCCTTGAGGGTGAAGATGCCGTTCTCGCCCGCGTACTTGCCGGGCGCGGTGCCCGAGCCGCTCTCCGGGAAGTCGGTGGAGGAGACGGACAGGCCCGGACGGGTGAGGTCGACCCGGAAGTGGCAGGTCGCGGTCGGCTCTCCGGTACCCGAGGAGTCCGCGGACCAGGCCTTCCACGAGTAGCTGTGGCCGTCCGCCAGGCCGCTGGTGGGGAGCTTGGCCGTGCCGGCGCTGGTGTCGGTGGTGGTGTCGACGATCTGGTCGTGGCCCGGGGTCGAGTCGTCCCAAACCGCGAAGCGCACCTGTGCGGAGGTGGCGGTGACGGTCAGCGCAGGGTTCGCGACCCCCAGCCAGCCGGGGGCGGTGGTGTCGTCACAGGCGTCGGTGTGCAGGCCCGTGGCGGCGAAGCCCGGTGCGGGCAGTGCCTTCGGGTCAGTGACTGCCGTTCCCGGTACCGCAGCCGCCCCCGGTGCAACCAGCAGACCGGCCGCGAGCGCCGCTGCGGTGACCCCACCGAGTCTGCGGGCATGCCGAAGTGTCATGGAAGTACCCCACCCCTTTGATCGAGAGATCTCGTTACGTGTACGAGCGGTGAGGATCTTTCCAGTGGGGACCGACAGCGGCAAGGGAGATTCAGTCGGTGGCCGGGGTGCGGCGGGTGGCGCGGAGGCCGCGCAGGCCGATGGCGCCGACGGCGATGCCGAGGAGGAAGGAGGTGACGGCGAGGAGGAGGTGGATCCAGAAGAAGGCGGTGGGCTGGGAGTGGTCGCCGTCGGTGAAGGCCTGGCCGCCGGAGTCCTTCCAGAGGTTCTTGACGAAGGTGGTCCAGATGATGATCGACCAGACGCCGAAGGCGGTCAGGAACCAGGAGGTGCGGCGGCTGAGCTTCATGGGGGTCCTCGTCGGGGGTGTGGGGGCGGGGTGCGTCCCCCAGTATGCGCGGACCGCCGATCGGCGTAGGGCGGGCCCCTCATACGGAGGACCGGCCCGGTGTGGCGCACAGCGGATGCCCCGGAGTGGGTACGGTCTGCGCGTGTCCACACGTCGTCAGAAATTCGCGCATCTGTTCGTCACGACCGCCGCGGTCCTCCCGGCCCTGCTCGCCGCCCCGGGGGCGGTCGCTGCCCCGCAGGAGCCGCCCCCGGCCGCTTCCGCGGTCGGCGGCGAGCGGCTCGGGCGCTCCGGGGTCCAGGTCTCGCCGCTGGCCGGAGCCCCGGCCCTGCCGAGGGACCTCACCGGCCAGTCCTGGATAGTCTCCGACGCCACGTCGGGCGACGTGCTGGCGGCCAGCAACCCGCATCTGCGGCTCGCCCCGGCCAGCACCCTGAAGATCCTCTTCGCCGACACCGTGCTGCCCAAGTTCGACCGCAACACGGTGCACAAGGTCGCCGACGAGGAGATCCTCGGGATCGGTGAGGGCAGCAGCCTGGTCGGCATCAAGGAGAACCTGGACTACCGGGTCGAGGACCTGTGGCGCGGGGTGTTCCTGAGCTCGGGCAACGACGCCGTGCACGTCCTGGCGCACATGAACGGCGGCGTGGAGCAGACCGTCACCGAGATGCAGTCCCGCGCCGACGCCCTCCAGGCCCGGGACACCCGGGTGATCTCCCCGGACGGCTACGACATGGACGGGCAGCTCTCCTCGGCCTACGACCTGTCGCTGTTCGCCCGGGCCGGCCTGCGCAACCCCGACTTCCGGATGTACTGCGCCACCCGGCAGGCGATGTTCCCGGGCGCGGTGGACAAGAACACCGGCCAGCGCGGCAGTTTCGGGATCGCCAACACGGACCGCCTGCTGGGCAAGTACCCCGGCCTGATCGGGGTGAAGAACGGTTTCACCACCAACGCCGGCTCGACCTTCGTCGGCGCCGCCGAACGCAACGGCCGCACCCTGCTGGTGACCGTGATGCACCCGGACAGCTACCAGAAGGTCTACGACGAGACCGCGGCCCTGCTGGACTGGGGCTTCGCGGCGGCCGGCAAGGTGCAACCGGTCGGCAAGCTGGTCGACGAGCTCCCGCCGGACGGCGAGCCCTCCGGCCAGGCCGGCGGCACGGCCGGCGCGCCCCCGCCGCACTCCACCCCCGCCACCAGGCCCGGCACCGCCCCCACTGCCGCCCCCGCGGCCGCCGAGGACGACGGGCTCGGCCTCGGCGGCTGGCTGGCCGTCGTGCTGGTGACGGCCGCGGCCGGCTACGGGGTGCTGGTCCTGCGGCGCGGCCGCCGCGGGGCCTCCGGCTGGTGACGGCCGGGCGGACGGCCGGACGGACGGCCCGGCCTCAGGGTTCCTCCCGGGGCCGGGCCGCCGTCGTGTCCGCGGCCGCCTCCGCCTCGTCGGCCGCCGCCAGCAGCGCCCGGGCGTGCTCCCGGGTGCGCTCCCGGGCGGCCACCGGATCTGCCATCGCCGTCCAGGCCACGCAGTACATCAGCAGCCGGGAGACGAAGTTGATCCACAGCAGCAGCGCCACCGGCACGCCGAAGGCCCCGTACAGGCTCTTCCCGGCGACGGAGCCGAGGTAGGAGGCGAGCAGGACCTTCAGCAGCTCGAAGCCGACCGCGCCGATCAGCGCGCCCTGCAGCACGTCGCGCCGGCGCTGGCCGCCGATCCCGGGGAACGGCGCCAGCAGGTAGGCGAAGAGCAGCGTGTCGCACGCTATGGCGACGAGCACGCCGACCCCGGTCAGCAGGTAGCCGCTGGGCAGGCCGGTCCAGTCGGCGATCCGCCCGGCCAGCGTCGTCCCGGCGGTGGAGACGCCGACCGAGATCAGCGACACCACGCCGAGGCCGCCCAGCACCGCGCAGTCCCAGCCCTTGCGCAGCACCACGTTGGTGTCGTCGTCGGGCAGCTGCCAGACGTCCCGGATCGAGGTGCGCATGGTGTCCACCCAGCCGAGGCCGGAGACCAGCAGCAGCGCCCCGCTGACCAGTCCGACGGCGCCCGCGTTGGCCACCAGGGACGGCAGGTTGAGCGCCTCCGAGATGCCCGGCAGCTGGTCGGAGATGTGCTTCTGCAGGTCCGCGACCTGGCTGCTGCTGAGTGTCGAGACGGCGATCGCCAGGCCCACCGTGAGCAGCGGGAACAGGGCGAGGAAGCCGAAGAAGGTGACCGCACCGGCCAGCCGGTTGCCCCGGGCCGCGGAGAAGTGCTCGTACACCCGGTACGGGCGGCTGCGCAGCACCCACGTGACGATCGGGCCGATGACCGGGAGGCGGGTCAGGAAGTCCACCCGACCGGTTATACCGGCCCGTCCTCCGAATGGCCGTCAGGCTCGGCGCAGATTCTAGCGTTTCACCAGGCGGCGGGCCCGGGCGAGGGCGCGGACGGCCTGGTAGGCGCCGTAGCGGCCGTGGCTGAGCAGTTCGGTGCGCACGCCGTCCACGCCGGGCGGCGGGCGGTAGCCGGCCGGCCGGAGCCGGGCGCAGTGGGCGGCGGCGCGGCGGAAGTACTCGCGGCGGTCGCCGGGCGGGATCCGGCCGGGCTTGGAGACGACGGTGTTGAGGTGGTGCAGCATCCGGCCGTAGACGACCGGGCGCCAGTGGTCGAGGTCGGGGCGGCGGTCCAGGAAGGCGAAGACCAGGTCGTACTGGGCGAAGACGTCGAAGTGCTTGCGGCTGGCGGTGGCCAGGATGTTGCCGCCCTCCTGGCGCTGGCGGTAGTGCACGCCGACCTCGTCGAGCAGGGTGATCCGGGCCGCGGCGAGCAGCACCGGGTACGTCCAGGGGGTGTCCTCGTAGTAGCCGGCCGGGAAGACCAGCTGCTGGGCGGTGACGAAGTCGCGGCGGTAGGCCTTGTTCCAGACCACCTGGAGCAGGTCGAGCAGGTCGGGACGGGCGGCGAGGTCGAAGACGTCCGGGGAGGCGGCGCCGAACACGTGGGCGGAGGCGGCCCGGGTGATCCGGCCGTCGGCGTAGGTGCGGGCGTAGTCGTAGACCAGGACGTCCGGGTCGCCGGTGGCGGCGAGCCGGTCGTCGACGCTCCTGAGCAGCTGGGGGGTGAGCGTGTCGTCGCTGTCGAGGAAGATCACGTAGTCCCCGGTGGCGACCTCCAGGCCGGCGTTGCGGGCCCGGCCGAGGCCGACGTTCTCGGGCAGGTGCAGCACCCGGATCCGCGGGTCGGCGGCGGCGGCCTCGTCGAGCATCGGGCCGCAGCCGTCCGGGGAGCGGTCGTCCACCGCGATCAGTTCGAGGTCGGGGCCGCCCTGGCCGAGCACCGAGTCGAGACACTCGGCGAGGTAGTCCTCAACCTGGTACACGGGGACGATCACGCTGAAGCGGGGCACGGGCCCAGCGTAGTGGCCCCGAAGGGCCCCATGGCCCGGAGGTAGGATCGGTGCGCACGTACGCACCGATCCAAAGTGCGGTCAGGCCCTCACCGGGCTGCCACGCTCCTTCCCGAGAAAGGCCTGCGTAGCCGATGGCTCCCCGCCTCTCCATCGTCGTTCCGATCTACAACGTCGAGCGTTACCTGGTCGAATGCCTCGACTCGATCGCCGCCCAGACCTTCACGGACTTCGAGTGCGTCATGGTCGACGACGGTTCGAAGGACGACAGCGCGGCCCTCGCCGAGGCGTACGCGGCCAAGGACTCGCGGTTCCGGCTGGTCCGCCAGGTGAACAAGGGCCTCGGCGCGGCCCGCAACACCGGCATCCGGCACATCGACCCGGACGCCGAGTTCCTGTGCTTCGTCGACAGTGACGACTCGATGCCGCCGAGCGCGTACGAGCTGATGATCAACACCCTGGACGAGACCGGCTCGGACTTCGCCACCGGCAACGTGCTGCGGTTCCGCGCGGTGGGCTACTACCAGTCCGGCGGGCACTCGAAGCCGTTCAGGGAGACCAAGCTCAAGACGCACATCACCGAGATCCCGGCGCTGGTCACCGACCGCACCGCGTGGAACAAGGTGTACCGCCGCTCCTTCTTCGACGCGGCCGGCATCCTCTACCCCGAGGGCATCCTGTACGAGGACGCGCCGGTCAGCGTGCCGCACCACTACCTCGCCAAGAGCGTGGACGTGCTCTGCGAGCCGATCTACCACTGGCGCGAGCGCGAGGTCGGCGAGATGTCGATCACCCAGATGCGCACCAACCCCAAGGGCCTGATCGACCGCGTCACCTCGGTCGAGCTGGTCCGCGGCTGGCTGCGCAAGCAGACCGATCCGCGCTTCGCCCAGTACCTGCGCTCCTACGACGAGAACACCCTCGTCGAGGAGATCCCGATGTTCTTCTGGTCCGTCGTGGACGGCGACAAGGAGTACCGGGACGCCTACGTCAAGAACGTCAGCCGGCTGCTGCGGGCGATCGGCCCCGAGCAGGTCCGCAAGCTGCGCGCGCCGCTGCGGCTCAAGTACCACCTGACCCTCCAGGGCCGGATCGACGAGTTCGTCGAGCAGATCAAGTACGAGGGCGAGAGCAACGGCGGCGTCCAGGCCCGCGGTCTGCTGCGCCCGTACGCCGACTACCCGTTCCTGCGCGGCGGGCGCAAGAGCGTGCCGTCCGGCGTGCTCAAGCTGGACAACTCGCTGGTCATGCGCAGCCGGCTGTACGAGACGGCCTGGGTCGGCGGGCGGCTGCAGCTGACCGGGCACGCGTACCCGGAGCAGCTGGGCGCGGCCGGCAAGCACGACATGGTCCGCACCCTGGTGCTGCGCGAGGCCAAGGGCCGCCGGGTGATCGCGGTGCCGATGAAGACCCAGTACAGCCCCGAGGCCACCGCCAGCTGCCACCACGACCTGTACAGCTGTGACTGGGCCGGCTTCACCGTCGGCGTCGACCCGAAGAAGCTCAAGCACCGCGGCCAGTGGAAGGACGGCAACTGGCGCGTCCTGGTGGCCGGCGCGGGCAAGGGCGGCGTCTACAAGGGCCGGGTCTGGGCCGGCTGGAGCGACACCGCGCAGTACATCCCGGCGCACTGGGTCGAGCCGGACGTGCGGATCGTGCCGTGGGTCCGGGACGGCTCCGTCTACCTGCGGGTGGAGACGGTCAAGGCCCGGGTGACCGGCCTGGCTTCGCACGGCGGCCGGGTCGAGGTGTCGGGTGCGGCCCGCTCCGGCTCCAGCTTCGCCGGGGCCCGGCTGCGGCTCACCCACGTCGAGTCCGACCGCGAGCTGGCCTTCCCGCTGGAGCTGGGCGCGCCGGTCGGCAGCCTGCAGCCGTTCAGCGTGTCCTTCCCGGTGGCCGAGCTGACCGCCGTCCGCGAGGCCTGGGCCGAGCTGGACCCGGTGGCCGCCGAGCGCGGCCGTGACCGCTGGGACACCGCGCTGCTGCTGGCCGACGGCAGCACCGTCCCGGTGACCTGGGACGACCGCAACGCCCCGGCGCAGCTGCACCTGCCGCTCAACCCGGACGCCCCGGCCGACCAGCGCCGGGCGCTCTACTCCAAGCCCTCCCCCAGCGGGTACCTGCAGTTCTCCGACCAGCTGCTCCAGCCGGTGGTGGACGAGGTCTCCGCCCGCGGCGCGGACGGCTTCCTGCTCAGCGGTTCGTTCCCGCTGTCCGGCGCGCACCGCTGGGAGCTGGTGGTCCGCCACGACTGGCGCGAGGAGGAGCACGTCTACCCGGTGGAGATCGCGGACGGACGGTTCCGGACCGCGCTGCCCGCCGTGCCGACGGCCTCCTTCGCCGGCCGGGTGCCGCTCGCCCAGGGCACCTGGAACGTCTTCTTCCGCCCGGTCGGCGCCGTGGCCGAGGAGCTTCCGAGCTCGTACGCGCTGATCTCGCCGGACTGCTTCGGCGCGATGCCGCTGGAGGTGGAGTCCCGGGGCAAGCGCATCGTGCTGGAGCGCCGCCACCACGACGGCCTCTCCCTGGAGTCGCACTCGGCGCTGCTGCCGGAGGAGCGCAGCGGCTACCGGCTGCGCCAGCTGCGGTTCGTCGACTACCCGAACGCCCGCCGGCACCCGGTGCGCGACACCGTGCTGTACAACGTCGGCCTCGGCGGCCTGTACGCCGACTCGCCGCGGGCGGTCCACGAGGAGCTGGTCCGCCGCGGCCTGCCGCTGGAGCACCTGTGGGGCAGTGACGACCTCCAGGCCGATCTGCCGCAGTCGGCGAGCGCGATCCGGCTGTGGAGCCCGGAGTGGTTCGAGGCACTGGCGACCGCCAAGTACATCGTCACCAGCACCCACCTGCCCGACTTCTTCGTCCGCCGCCCCGGACAGGTGGTCCTGCAGACCTGGCACGGCAGCCCGCTGAAGCAGATCGGCCTCGATTTCGAGAAGGTCTGGTTCACGGATGCGAACTACCTGAAGGGCCTCGCCCGGGAGGTGCCGAGCTGGAGTCTGCTGGCGGCCGGCAACAGCTGGTCGGCCCCGATCCTGCGACGCGCGTTCGACTACAAGGGCGAGATCCTCGAAAGCGGTTCGCCCAAGAATGACCTGCTCTTCGCGGCCGACCGGGAGAAGACCGCCGAACAGGTGCGCGAGAGGCTCGGCCTGCCCGAGGGCAAGAAGGTCGTGCTCTACGCGCCGACCTGGCGCGAGGACCGGCGCCGGCCGAACGGCGGGTACCAGCTGGACCTGCGGCTCGACCTGGCGGCGGCCAAGGCCGCGCTCGGCGACGACCAGGTACTGCTGGTGCGCCGGCACAGCATGATGTGCGGTCAGATCCCGGGCGCCGGCAACGGCTACGTCTGGGACGTCGGCAGCTACCCCGACATGGCGGAGCTGCTGCTGATCGCCGACGTGCTGATCACCGACTACTCCGCCAGCGTGTTCGACTTCGCCGCGACCGGCAAGCCGATCCTGTTCTTCACCTACGACCTGGAGCACTACCGCGACAACCTGCGCGGCTTCAGCCTGAACTTCGAGGCGGAGGCGCCCGGCCCCCTGCTGGCCACCTCCGAGGAACTGGTCGACGCGCTCGGCCGGGTCGGCGAGGTCGCGGCCGAGTACGCCGACAAGGCCGCCGCGTTCCGCACGGCGTACTGCGACCTGGACGACGGCAAGGCCTCCGCCCGGGTGGTCGACGCGATGCTCCGCGCGGAGTAGCACCGAGTGACATCGAGTAGCACTGAGTAGGGCGGGGTAGCCCGGAGCATCCCCGAGAGCCCCGCAGAGGCGCCCGACGCGAACCGCGTCGGGCGCCTCCGCGTTTTCCTGGGAATTCCCTGACAATATCCCCAGCCTTTGCCTGCGCATTGCACTCGAACTAGTGTTTTGTCGGTGAATTTCACGGGAAATTCTCTGGTCCACACTGTTGACCCCGGACGGCGTCCCGGTATGGGATATGAATTCGGCCCCGGTTTCCTCTCGGCATCGGTCCGGCGGCCCCGGTCCACCGCCCATGGCCCGGCCCCCGTCCCGAAGGACCCCTGCCATGCCTGCGCTCACACGGTTCGTCCTTCCGCACGCCGACCCCCGCGTGAGCACCGACCAGCCCGCCGCCGACGAGGACGTCACCTTCGGCCTGCTGCGCGCCCGCTGGACCGGCCGCGGCCTGGAGCTCACCGGCTTCGCCCGCCCGGACGACCTCGACACCGGCCGCCCCGGCTCCGCCTGGACCTGGCTGACCCTGCGCCACGCCGACGGGACCAGGCCGCCCGTCCACCTGCGCTCCCGGCCCCGCCGGCTGCCCGAGGTCACCGACGACAGCGCCCAGCCCGAGTTCAACCACGACTGGTCCGGCTTCACCGCCCTGATCGAGCCCGGCCGGCTGCGCCACGGCACCGACTGGCTGCTCGGCGACTGGCAGATCGAGACCACCCTGTTCACCCGCCCGCGCCCCACCCGGCTGCGCCGCCGGTACGGCGCCCTCGCCCCGCACTGGTGCGGCTCCGGCGAGTACCCGCCGGCCCACTGGGTGGACCACGACGTCCGCCTCCAGCCGCACTTCGCCGACGGGCGACTGCGGCTGCTGCTCGAACGCCCCGGCATCCGGCTCACCCACGCCACCCCCACCGCCGACGGCCTCGACCTGCGCGGCAGCGCGGACACCTGCCCGTCCGGCACCGTGCTGCGGCTGCGCCACCGGCAGAGCGACGCCGTGATCGAACGGCCGGTCGCCCGCACCGGCAACACCTTCGCCGTCCACCTGCCGTACCGGCCGTTCACCGCCGACGGCCGCGGCAGCGGCGAACTGGAGCACTGGGACACCGAGTTCCTGCACCCCGACGGCAGCACCGAGCAGCTCTGCCCGGACGAGCGCGGCGGCCCGGTGGCCGGCCAGCACCGACTGCCCGACACCCCGGACCGCGCCCTCTACCTCAAGCACCTCGCCGACGGCCGGCTCCAGGTGTGCGTCCAGCCCGCGGCCGGCCTGGTCGAGCGGATCGCCGTCCGGGCCGGCGGCTTCGAGCTCACCGGCCGCTGCCCGGACCGCGCCGCGGACCGGCTGGAACTCGTCCTGCGGCACACCGGCACCGCGAGCGAGGTCCGCTCCCCCGTCGAGGCCGACCAGGACGGCCGCTTCAAGGTCCTGCTGCCCGCCACCCGCACCGGCGCCGACGGCACCGCGCTGCCCCTGCGCAAGGGCATCTGGGAGGCCGCGCTGACGCCCGCCGGGCGGCCCGGCCCGAGCCGCCCGCTGCTCGCCGCACCGGCCGCCCTGCCCGCGCTGCCCGCCGCCACCACGGCCGGCGGCAAGCGGATCCTGCTCCAGCGCCGCTGGCACGACACCCTGCTGGTGGACTCCACCCCGGTGCTCACCCCCACCGAGCGCAGCGCCTGGACGCAGAGCCGCCAGCGCGCCGTCCACTACCCCGCCGCCCGCCGCGAACCGCTGCGCGAGGCCGTGCTGTACGACGTGTTCGGCGGCCGCGGCTACGCCGACTCCCCGCGCGCGGTGCACGCCGAACTGGCCCGCCGCGGAGCGCCGTTGGAACACCTCTGGGTGGTCGACGACGCCCAGGCCGAACTGCCGCCCGGGGTCCGGGCCGTCCGGATCTGGAGCCCGGAGTGGTACCGCGCGCTGGCCACCTGCCGGTACCTGGTCGGCAACACGCACTTCCCGGACTTCCTGGAGCGCCGCCCCGGCCAGGTGGTGCTCCAGACCTGGCACGGCTCGCTGCTGAAGCGGATCGCCCACGACGTCGACAACCCCTGGCTGGCCGACCACGGCTACCTGGAGGCGCTCGACCGGGAGACCCCGCAGTGGAGCCTGCTGCTCTCCCCCAGCCCGTTCGCCACCCCGATCCTGCGCCGCGCGTTCCGCTACGACGGCGAGATCCTGGAGGCCGGCTACCCGCGCAACGACGTGCTCGCCCGCCCCGACGAGGCCGCCGCCGCGGCCGTCCGCCGCCGGCTCGGCATCCCGGACGGCAAGCGGATCGTGCTGTACGCGCCGACCTGGCGCGAGGACCAGCAGCGCGGTGACGGCGACGGCTTCCGGCTCGGCCTGCGGCTGGACCTCGACCACGCCCGGCGCCTGCTCGGCCGGGACCACGTGCTGCTGATCCGCCCGCACGCGCACGTCCGCGAGCCGCTGCCGGGCGCCGGGGACGGCTTCCTGTACGACTGCGGGGACTACCCCGACCCGCAGGAGCTGCTGCTGGTCGCGGACGTCCTGGTGACCGACTACTCGTCGATCATGTTCGACTTCGCCGTCACCGGCCGCCCGGTGCTCTTCTTCACCTACGACCTGGAGCACTACCGCGACACCCTGCGCGGCTTCTACTTCGACTTCGAGCCGCAGGCCCCCGGCCCGCTCGTCCCCACCTCGGCCGGACTGCTCGGCGCGCTGCGCGAACTCGCCGACTCCGGCGCGGACCTGCCGCCCGGGTACGCGGAGCGCCACCGGCGCTTCCGGGCCGAGCACTGCGTCCTGGACGACGGCGGCGCGTCCCGCCGGGTGGTCGACCGGATGCTCGAACTCGGAAGGTCAGTCCGGTAGTTCAGGAGAAAAGGTAGCTCCGCCAGGGCCGCCAGACCTCGTCCGCGTCGAAGCGGGAGAGGCCGAAGCCCGGCACCGGGAAGGCCGCCCGGAAGCCGCGCGCCTGCGCGTACGCCTGGTCCAGCGCGTCATCCGGCAGGCCGTGCGCGACCGTCACGTGCGGGTGGTACGGGAACGCCAGCTCGCGGGCCAGCGGGCCGGAGCGGACGTCCGCCTCCAGCAGCCGGCACTCCTGCGCGCCCTCCTCGACCCGGACGAACACCACCGGGGAGACCGGGCGGAAGGTGCCGGCGCCGCGCAGCAGCATCCGGAACGGCCGGTGCGCGGCCGCCACCGCCGCCAGGTGCTCCTCGATCTTCGGCAGCGCCTCGGCCGGCACCTCGGTCGGCGGCAGCAGGGTGACGTGCGTCGGTATCGACCGGGCCAGCGGATCGCCGTGCCCGGCCCGGGCGTCCTGGATCTGCGCACCGTACGGATCCGGAACGCTCACGGACACGCCGATGGTGACGGTCTCGGGGAGACCGTCACCATCGGGCAGGCGTGTGAGGGGAGTCACCGCTTGGCGGCCGGGAGGAAGCCGACCCGGTCGTACACCGTCTCCAGCGTCTGCGCGGCCACCTCGCGGGCCTTCTCGGCGCCGATCGCCAGCACCCGGTCCAGCTCGGCCGGGTCGTCCAGGAACGAGCGGGTGCGCTCCTGGAAGGGGGTGACCCACTCGGTGAACAGCTCGGCCAGCTCGGTCTTCAGGGCGCCGTACATCTTGCCCTCGAAGTGCGCGACCAACTGGTCGATCGACTGGCCGCTGAGCGCGGAGTGGATGCGCAGCAGGTTGGAGACGCCGGGCTTGCCGTCCTCGTCGTAGGAGACGACGGTGCCGGTGTCGGTGACGGCGCTCTTGAACTTCTTGGCGCTGACCTTCGCCTCGTCCAGCAGGTTGACCAGGCCCTTGTCCGAGGAGGCGGACTTGCTCATCTTGGCGCCCGGGTCCTGGAGGTCCTGGATCTTCGCCGTCTCCTTGAGGATGTACGGCTTCGGCACCGTGAAGGTCGGGCCGTAGCGGGTGTTGAAGCGGTCGGCGAGGTCGCGGGTGAGCTCCAGGTGCTGGCGCTGGTCCTCGCCGACCGGGACGGCGTCCGCCTGGTAGAGCAGGACGTCCGCGACCATCAGCACCGGGTAGGTGAACAGGCCGACCGTGGTGCTGTCCGCGCCGTGTCGGACGGACTTGTCCTTGAACTGGGTCATCCGGGAGGCCTCGCCGAAGCCGGTGAGGCAGTTCATCACCCAGGCGAGCTGCGCGTGCTCGGGCACGTGCGACTGGACGAACAGGGTGCAGTGCTCCGGGTCCAGGCCGGCGCCGAGCAGCTGGGCGGCGGAGACCCGGGTGTTCTCGCGCAGCTCCTTCGGGTCCTGCGAGACGGTGATCGCGTGCAGGTCGACGACCATGTAGAAGGCGTCGTTCTCCTTCTGCAGGTCCACCCACTGGCGCACCGCGCCCAGGTAGTTGCCGAGGTGGAACGAGCCGGAGGTGGGCTGGATGCCGGAGAGAACCCGGGGACGGTCCTTGACCGGACCAGTGACCGCTGCGTTGACCATGCGGGCCATTGTTCCAGTTCCACCGGGCGCTCAGGAAACGTCCGCCCCAGGAGGTTCCGCCAGTGTGACCGCACTCACCCTCACCCGGGCGATCCGCCGGCCCTCCAGCTTGGCCACCGTCAGCAGCACCCCGCCACCGCCCTCGACCGGGACGCGCACCTGGTCGCCGTCCCGGGGCAGCCGGCCGAGCGAGGCGACCAGACAGCCCGCCACCGTCTCGTACGGGCCCTCGGGCAGGGTGGCGCCGGTCTCCTCGGTGAAGTCGCCGAGGTTGAGCAGGCCGTCCAGCTCCATGCCGCCGCCGACCAGCCGGCGGGTGGCGGCGGTCTCCGGCCGGTCGTACTCGTCCCGGATCTCGCCGATCACCTCCTCGACCAGGTCCTCCAGGGTGACGATCCCGGCGGTGCCGCCGTACTCGTCCACCACGATGGCCAGGTGGTGGCCCTCGCGGCGCATCTCGCCCATCGCCTCCAGCACCCGCTTGGTGCCGGGCAGCAGCTTCACCGGGCGGGCCAGGTCGCGGACCTTGGCGGCCTGCTCGCCGCGCGCGCCGTACAGGTCGCGGACGTGCACGAAGCCGACCACGGCGTCGGCGCTGCCCTCGACCACCGGGTAGCGCGAGTGCGGCGAGGTGTCCGCCTGGTGCCGGACGGCGGCCAGCGGGCGCTCGGCGTCCAGGAAGGTCACCTCGGTGCGCGGGACCATCACCTCGCGCAGCTGCCGCTCCCCGGCGGAGAACACGTCCGCGATCAACGCCCGTTCGTCGCTGCCGAGTTCGGTGTTGGCGGCGACCAGGCCGCGCAGCTCCTCGGAGCTCATCGAGCCACGGCCGGCGGCCGGGTCGCCGCCCAGCAGGCGGACCATCAGGTTGGTGGAGTGGCCGAGCAGCCAGATCACCGGGCGCAGCGCCACCGACATCACGTCCACCACCGGGGCCGCGATCACCGCGATCGACTCGGCCCGCTGCAGGCCGATCCGCTTGGGGGTGAGTTCGCCGAGCACCAGCGAGACGTAGCTGATCACCAGGGTGAGGCCGACCAGGGCGACCGCGTCGGCGACGCCCTCGGTGAGCCCGGCCCGGACGAACAGCGGGGCGACCTTGCCGGCCAGGGTGTCCGCGCCGAAGGCGGCGGACAGGAAGCCCATGCAGGTCACGCCGACCTGGACGGCGGCCAGGAAGCGGTTGGGGTCGGCGGCCAGGTGCGCGGCCCGGGCGGACCGCCGGGTGCCGAGCGCCTCCAGCGTCCGGATCTGGCCCTCGCGCAGCGAGATCAGCGAGATCTCGGCGACGTTGAACAGCCCGCCCAGCAGGATGAAGACGAGGACGAGCAGGGCGTCCCCGAGGGTTTCGTTCACAGCGGGTCAGTGTAAGACCGGCCGGCGCCCGGGGAGTGGAAGAACGAGCGACGGCCGGTCACACGGCGGCCCGCCGCCTCCGGGAAGGAGACGGCGGGCCGTCGGGAAAGCGGTGCCGCGGGGCTCAGATGAGGCCCAGCTCCTGGACCGCGTCGCGCTCCTCGGTCAGCTCCTTGACCGAGGCGTCGATGCGGGCGCGCGAGAAGTCGGAGATCTCCAGGCCCTGGACGATCTCGAACTTGCCGGCCTTGGTGGTGACCGGGAAGGAGGAGATCAGGCCCTGCGGGACGCCGTAGGAGCCGTCCGAGACGACGCCCATGGAGGTCCAGTCGCCCTCGGCGGTGCCGTTGACCCAGGTGTACACGTGGTCGATGGCGGCGTTGGCGGCCGAGGCGGCCGAGGAGGCGCCACGGGCCTCGATGATGGCCGCGCCGCGCTTGGCGACGGTCGGGATGAAGGTCTCGTCCAGCCAGGCCTGGTCGCTGCCGATGGCCTCGAAGGCCGGCTTGCCGGCGATCTCGGCCTGGAAGACGTCCGGGTACTGGGTGGCGGAGTGGTTGCCCCAGATGGTGACGCGCTTGATGTCGGAGACGGGCGCACCGGTCTTGATGGAGAGCTGGCCGACCGCGCGGTTGTGGTCCAGGCGGGTCATCGCGGTGAAGCGCTCGGCCGGGACGTCCGGGGCGTTGCGCTGGGCGATCAGGGCGTTGGTGTTGGCCGGGTTGCCGACGACCAGGACCTTGATGTCGTCCGCGGCGTGGTCGTTGATCGCCTTGCCCTGCGGGCCGAAGATGCCGCCGTTGGCCTGCAGCAGGTCGCCGCGCTCCATGCCGGCGGTGCGCGGACGGGCGCCGACCAGCAGCGCGACGTTGGCGCCGTCGAAGGCCTCGTTCGGGTTGTCGGTGATCGTGATGTCACGCAGCAGCGGGAACGCGCAGTCGACGAGCTCCATGGCGGTGCCCTCGGCGGCCTTGAGGCCCTGCGGGATCTCCAGGAGGCGCAGGTTCACCGGGACGTCGGCACCGAGCAGGTGGCCCGAGGCGATGCGGAAGAGCAGCGCGTAGCCGATCTGGCCGGCCGCTCCGGTGATGGTGACGTTGACGGGGGTGCGGGTCATTTCTACCTTCTCCAGCAGATCGCCAGGTGCCCCAGGCACACCGGCGCGCTGGAGCCGAGGATGATCTCTCGACATCGAGAGACCGGCGTCAGGTTATCGCAAAGGGAAGCGTACGCCGCGGGTGCGGGCCTGGCTGATGCGTCACAACGGACGGCGGCCCCCGCCCTGGCTCGCAGGGCGGGGGCCGTCACGGTCACCCCGGCGTCAGTGCTTGGGCCGGCCGATCAACTTGCCGATGTTGTCGAGCAACGGGATCTCCAGCCACGGGTTCGGCTGCGCCACCAGGGTCAGCAGCACGATCGACGCTCCCAGGAAGGTCAGCACGATCACGTCGGTGAAGCGGCTGCGCACCGCCAGCATCCCGACCTCGGGCAGCACCAGCCGCAGGACGGCCCCGAGCAGCACCCCGCAGCCGAGGATCAGCAGCCCGTACTTGAAGCCGTCCTTGAAGTCGGCGAACCAGGTGACCGCGAGGCCGGCCCCGACCACCAGCAGGACCAGCGTTATCGGCCACTGCCGGACCGGCAGGGTGTGGTCGCGCCCGAGGGCTGCGGCCGCGCCCTCGGGCGGCAGGGTGCCGGTGGTCTTGACCGGCCTGCGCGGGGTCCGCGCCGGTCGCGGTTCCGTCATGCTCGCCGTCCCTCGTGGTGGTGTCGGTCGCGGGGTCAGACGCCGGCGCGGCGCTCGGCCGCCACGACGATGTTGTTGAGCAGCATCGCGCGGGTCATCGGGCCCACGCCGCCGGGGTTCGGGGAGATCCAGGCGGCCACCTCGGCCACGCCCGGGTGCACGTCGCCGACGATCTTGCCCTCGCTGCGGCTGACGCCCACGTCCAGCACCGCCGCGCCCGGCTTGACGTCCTCCGGCTTGACCAGGTGCGGCACGCCCGCGGCGGCCACGATGATGTCGGCCTTGCGCAGGTGGTAGCCGAGGTCCCGGGTGCCGGTGTGGCACAGGGTCACGGTGGCGTTCTCGCTGCGGCGGGTCAGCAGCAGGCCGATCGAGCGGCCGACGGTGACGCCGCGGCCGATCACGACCACCTCGGCGCCGTCGATCTCGACGTCGTGCCGGCGCAGCAGCTCGACGATGCCCAGCGGGGTGCACGGCAGCGGCCCCTCGATGCCCAGGGCGAGCCGGCCGAGCGAGGTCGGGTGCAGGCCGTCGGCGTCCTTGTCCGGGTCCATGAGCTCCAGGACCGGGTTCTGGTCCAGGCCCTTGGGCAGCGGCAGCTGGACGATGTAGCCGGTGCAGGAGGGGTCGGCGTTGAGCTCGCGGACGACGTTCTCGACGTCCTCCTGGGTGGCGGTGGCGGGCAGCTCGCGCTGGATCGAGGCGATGCCGACCTCGGCGCAGTCCTTGTGCTTCCCGTTGACGTACCAGCGGCTGCCCGGGTCGTCGCCGACCAGGACGGTGCCGAGGCCGGGCGTGACGCCCTTCGCCTTGAGGACCGCCACGCGGGCGGCGAGTTCGGACTTGATCGCGGCGGCGGTGGCCTTGCCATCGAGAATCTGGGCAGTCATGACCCCATTCTCCCGGATCGGGGCAAGCCGCCGTACCAGGGCCCGTCTTCGAGCTCCCGCCGTCCTCCTGCCGTCCGCTCGGTGGGCGTTCGGCGGGCGCTCGGCGGGCGGGAGCCGGAGGCGGGCCCCACCTCCGCCTTCCGGTCGGACGGGTACGGAAGGCCTGGACCACGTTGCGGTTGCGCCACAGTCTCGGTCCGGCGCGCGGAACCGGCTGGACACGGCCCCGCCGTCCGGTTGACGATATGCGGGCATTCCCTGCCGCGACCCGGCCCGGTGACGGGCCGACGGACACCCGGCGGGGGCGTACCCGGGGGAAAGAGCACGTGAGCCGACCACTTCAGACCGAGCCGCCCGACCACTGCGGCGCCGTCCTGCCCGCAGCGGGCCCGTCGACGACTCCGCTCTCACCGTTCTCAGCGCTCTCACCGCGCGTCTGAGCCGGCCGCGCCCGGCTCCGCTCCGGGCTGTCACTCCCCTCCGTTAGCGTCCCGTTCCACCGGCGACCCGACTCGCCAACCGGAACCGGGCCCTCCGTCCCGTCCCCACGTCCCCGCAACTGCCCGGAGGCATCGATGAGTTACCCGCCCGACCCGAACAACCCGAACAACCCGTACGGCCAGCCCCCGCAGGCTCCCGGTTACGGCTACCCCCAGCAGGCCCCGCCGGCCGGGTACGGCTACCCGCCGCCCGCGCCGGGCTACGGCGGACCGGGCTACGGCTACCCGCCGGCCGTCCCGCAGAACATGCCGGGCCTGGTGGTCACCACCCGGGTGCTGCTGTTCATCATCGGCGCCGTGCAGATCATCGGCGGGGGCATCTACCTGATAGCCGCCGCGGCGGCCAAGGAGGTCACCAACCGGGCCCAGGAGATCGACGGGAGCGACCCGTTCAACGGCTTCGGCAACGCGGCGGCCGGCGTGCTGGTGGTCGTCGGCATCGTGTGCGCGCTGTTCGCGGCCTTCTCCATCACGCTGGGCGTGAAGTTCGGCAAGGGCGGGCCCGCGGTCCGCATCACCACCCTGGTGTACGGCTCGTTCGGCGCGCTGCTCGGCCTGCTGGGGCTGGCCGGCTCGTTCGCCAACAACGCCAACCCGGTCGGCATCGTCTTCACGCTGATGTGGCTCGCGGTCTCGATCACGATGATCGTCGGGATGAGCGTCAAGGACGGCGTCGCCTGGTTCGCCCGGCCGCGCTACTGACCGGCCGCGTCCGAGCTGATCGGACGACGAGCGGCCCGGCTCCCCTTCCGGAGGAGCCGGGCCGCTCTGTCATGCCGTCACCCGGGCGGTGCGCCGGGCGAGCGGTGGAACGCGATCAGTGGAAGAAGTGCCGGGCACCGGTGAAGTACATCGTCACCCCGGCCTCGGCGGCCGCCGCGACGACCTCCTCGTCCCGGATCGAACCGCCCGGCTGGACGATCGCCTTGACGCCGGCCGCGATCAGGATGGCCGGGCCGTCCGCGAACGGGAAGAACGCGTCCGAGGCCGCGTACGCGCCCTTGGCCCGCTCCCCGGCCCGCTCGACCGCGAGCTTGCAGGAGTCGACCCGGTTGACCTGGCCCATGCCGACGCCCACCGAGGCGCCGCCCTTGGCCAGCAGGATCGCGTTGGACTTGACGGCCCGACAGGCCCGCCAGGCGAAGGCCAGCTCGGCCAGCTCCGCCTCGGAGAGCGCCTCGCCGGTGGCCAGCCGCCAGTTCGCCGGGTCGTCGCCCTCGGCCTGCACCCGGTCGGCGTCCTGGAGCAGCACGCCGCCGGAGACCGGGCGCAGCTCCTGGCGGTTGGCCGGCGCCTCGGGGGCCAGCAGCACCCGCAGGTTCTTCTTCCGGGCCAGCACCTCGACGGCGCCGTCCTCGTAGCCGGGGGCCACCACGACCTCGGTGAAGATCGGGGCGATCTGCTCGGCCAGCTCGACGGTGACCGGGCGGTTGACCGCGATCACGCCGCCGTACGCCGAGACCGGGTCGCACTCGTGCGCCTTGCGGTGCGCCTCGGCGACGTCCGCGCCGGTCGCGATGCCGCACGGGTTGGCGTGCTTGATGATCGCGACGGCCGGCTCGGCGTGGTCGTACGCGGCGCGGCGGGCGGCGTCGGTGTCGACGTAGTTGTTGTACGACATCTCCTTGCCGTGCAGCTGCTCCGCGCCGGCCAGGCCGCCGCTGCCGTCGCTGTACAGCGCGGCGCCCTGGTGCGGGTTCTCGCCGTAGCGCAGCACGTTCTGCCGCTCCCAGGTGGCGCCCAGGAACTCCGGGAACCGCTCGTCGCTCGGCGCGTAGCCGGCCTCGAACCAGGAGGCGACCGCGACGTCGTACGCGGCGGTGTGCGCGAACGCCGCACCGGCCAGGCGCTTGCGGGTGGCCAGGTCGAAGCCGCCCTCCTGGACGGCGCGCAGCACGTCGTCGTAACGGGCCGGGTCGACCACCACGGCCACCGACGGGTGGTTCTTGGCCGCGGCGCGGACCATGCTCGGGCCGCCGATGTCGATCTGCTCGACGCACTCGTCCGGGGTGGCGCCCGAGGCGACGGTGGCCTTGAACGGGTAGAGGTTCACCACGACCAGGTCGAAGGGCTCGACGCCCAGCTCGGCCAGCTGCGCGCGGTGCGACTCCAGCCGCAGGTCGGCGAGCACGCCGGCGTGCACGCGGGGGTGCAGCGTCTTCACGCGCCCGTCCAGGCACTCCGGGAAGCCGGTCAGCTCGGAGACCTCGGTCACCGGGACGCCGGCGGCGGCGATCCGGCCGGCGGTGGAGCCGGTGGAGACGATCGCGACCCCGGCGGCGTGCAGGCCCTGGGCCAGCTCCTCCAGACCGGTCTTGTCGTACACGCTGATCAGCGCGCGACGGATCGGACGGATGTTCTCCGAAACGGGGGGCGTGGTGGAGCTGGCACTCATGCTCCCACCTCGCTGCGCTCGGTGGGCGCTGCGCGCCGGGCACCATTCTCGATGATTCGCTCGCTCCGCTCACTCATGTGCCGGAATCCATACCTTTCGGTCCTCGATGCGGTGACCCTCGCGGGCCAGCCGGCCCACGACGTCGACGAGCAGCTTGCGCTCGACAGTCTTGATGCGCTCGTGCAGCGCTTCGCCGCCATCGGCGTGGTCGGCGTCGACGACCTCGACGACGCCCTGCGCGATGATCGGCCCGGTGTCCACCCCGGCGTCGACCAGGTGGACGGTGCAACCGGTGACCCTCACCCCGTACGCGAGCGCGTCGGTGACGCCGTGGGCGCCGGGGAAGGAGGGCAGCAGCGCGGGATGGGTGTTGACGATCCGCCCGGCGAAGGCCGCGATGAACTCGGGCCCGAGGATCTTCATGAAACCGGCCGTGACCACCAGGTCCGGCTCGTGGGCGGCGACGGCAGCGGTCAGCGCGCGGTCCCAGTCGGCCCGGTCGGCGAAGTCCTTCACCCGGTGGACGAAGACCGGCAGGCCCGCCTTCTCGGCCCGCTCCAGACCCGCGATGCCGTCGCGGTCCGCACCCACGGCGAGGATCTCGGCGCCGTACGCCGGATCGGCGGCGGCGTCGAGCAGCGCCTGCAGATTGGTGCCGGAACCGGAGACGAGCACCACCAGGCGGGCCGGTCCGGGCGTACGGGGCGGGAAGAGCTGGGCGGGGGCGGCGGCCACTGCGCGATTCTCCGTAGGTCGGGCGCCGCCCGCTGGTACGTCCACCGGTGGTGGGGCCACTACGAACGGCAGGTCGAGCGAGGGGGAACACCAGGAGAACCCACCGCGACGCGGGCACCCGGGAACCTCTGCGAGCTGCTGACCGTCACCACGATAACGGCTGGTCGGACGGCCTCCGCACCCTCCTGGCGGCGCTACGCGCGTAGTTGAGACGGGGATCTCCTCCGTCCCGCGCGGCGGAGTTGCCCCGGGCACGGGCCCGCCCGGCACCCGCGCAGCGGGCAGGCCGCCGGAGGACCGGCGAACGGCTGCGGGATCATAGGGGAGGCGGGAGACCGCCCCTCCGACCGAGAAGGAATGGCTGAACCATGAGCAGCGGTGACGACACCGGCGAGCGCAACCCCTTCGCGCCGCCGCCGGCGGATGCCCCGGACCAGCCGTGGCAGCCGCGCAACCCCTGGCCCGGCGAGGGCCGGGACGACACCGGCGGCCAGGGCACCGGCGAACGCCCGCAGCTCCCGCCGCCGCATCCCTGGGGCCTCGGCCGGCCCGAGGACGGCCGCCCCAACCCCCCGGCCCCGCAGCCGCCCAAGCTCGACCCCGCCGACCCCGCCCAGCGCCGGGCCCGCAACGCCGCGCTGGCCGGGCCGCTCGCGCTGGTCTGCCTGTTCGTCGGCTTCCACTGGGCCGCCCTGTTCGTCGGCGCGCTCGGCATCGTGTGGGGCGTCAGCGCACTGCGGACCCCCAAGCCCGCCCCGGCCGCCGCCGTCACCGGCGCCGCCCACCAGCCCGCCGCCCCGAACCCGCTCACCCCGGCCGCGCTCGCCGGAATCCTCACCGGCGCGATGACCGTCGTGGTCGCGACCTCGGTGATCGGCCTCGGGATGTACTACAACGACTACGTCACCTGCGTCCGGGACTCGCTGACCTCCGTCGGCGCCGAGAACTGCGACCGGTTCGCGCCCAAGTGGTACGTCGACTTCACCGGGAACGCGGGCTAGAAGTCTCCTGAAGATCTTGCTTCGGACACCCGATTCACCCCGGCTTGCCAGGAAATGTCAACCAGGTCGAACTGGTGCAAGCCGGGCGCGTTTTCAAGATCTTCATCAGCCTTCTAGATCCTGTCCGTCCGGTCTTGCCGGACAAGGCCCAGGACGGACAGGGCTTAGTCGTTCCCGGGGGCCCGCCCGCCCAGGCGCAGCACCGCGGCGTACCCGCGGGCCCGCAGCAGCAGCACCCCCCGGCGCAGCCGCTCGGCCGACCGGGCGCGGCCCGCGGGCGGGACCTCCTCGTCGGCGTACGCGTCGAGCTTCTCGGCGGTCTGCCCGTCGACCTCTCTGCCGACCTCTTCGTCGGCCTCCGGGACCGTTGCGGGGCACAGCGCCCGATGGCGGACCAGCAGCGCGCCCGGCACGGCCACCAGCGCGAACCAGCCCGCCGCCGCCGGTCCCGTCCACCAGGGCGCCGGTCCCAGCCGGGCCATCCGGCCGCCCGCCAGCGCGCCACCCGACAGCCAGCCCGCCGCCGCCACCGCGACGCCCGTCAGCAGCGCCGCCGCCAGCACCGCCACCACCGTCGCCGCGAGCGGCCACGGTCCGTCGCCGCCCCCGTCACCGTCGTCGACGCCATCGCTGTCGTCGGCCCGGGCCGCCGCGCGCGGGCCGGCCGCCGCCCGGCCCAGCAGCACCGCCGGCACCACCCCCGCCAGCACCGGCAGCAGCAGTGCCGCCAGCCGCCAGCCCCCCGGGCCCTCCGCCGGCAGCAGGGCGAACATCGGGAACTCCGGGACGGGGCCCAGCACGGTGCCGCCCGGCGCCACCACCGTCCCGGAACCCACCGCGAACCCCGGGCCCAGGGCGTACGCCGTCCCCCAGAGCACCGCGTTCGGCAGCAGCACCACCCCGAGCAGCAGCAGCCCGACCAGGGCCGCCGGTCCGCGCCCGAGCACCGCCATCCCGTGCCCGCCCCCGGACGCCGCGTCCAGCGCCGCCGCCACCGCCACCAGCACCCCGCCCGCCGCCACCAGGCCCGCCCCGGCCGCCAGCACCGAGCCGCGCACCGCCGCCGCGCCGCCGACCGGTCGGAGCGGCGCGGGCAGCCGGTCCAGCAGCTGCCACGCCGGGCGGCGGGGCGGGGCGTCGGGGCCGGCGGCCCGGGCCGAACGCGCGCCCGCCGCCGTCGCCAGCCCGGCCAGCAACCCCACCACCAGCACGTCCGGCAGCACCCTGGCCCGGAACAGCCCGGCGCCCGTGCAGTGCAGCACCACCGCCACCGCGACCGCGCAGTAGCCCGCCCACACCGCAACCGGGCCGCCCCAGCGCGGCCGGGGCCCGCGCCGCGACGCCACCCCGGCGGCGGCCCGGTACAGCTGAGCCACCGCCAGCACGCCCAGCAGCAGCGGGGTGACGGTCAGCGGCGCGCCCGCGTCCCCCCGCAGCACCGGCGCGCCGTGCCCGAGCAGCCACAACGCCCCCGCCAACCGGGTGGCGCCGGTCGCCCCGTTGTCCGCGTACGGCGTCGCCACCCAGAGCCCGAGCACCGGCACCCCGACGACCGCCAGGCCGACCAGCGCCGTCCGCACCCCCGCCAACAGGTCGGCCGGCAACGGGCGTCCGCCCAGTTCGCCCGGCAGTTCCAGGATCGGACGGCCCATCAGCTGCGTCATGCGCCTCATAGTGCCAAGGCGACTCGCCATGCCTCGTGAAGCGGCAAACCGCCGCCGTGTCCCAGATTATTGGCTTATGCGCATTTTCAGACCCGATCCCCAAGCCGCCGGCGGACCGGCCCGGAGCGTCTGATGACCACGCCGCCCACCGCCGAACACCCCGCCGGCGCCGACTCCCCCACCCCCGGGAACCGCGCCCGCAAGCCCCGGACCACCCACCCCGACCAGGACGCGGCCCGCCTCCTAAGGAAACTGACACCCCGTGAGGCCCAGGTGCTCGCCCACCTCGCCGCCGGCCGCGACCTCCAGCAGTCGGCCGCCGCCCTCGGCGTCACCCCGGCCACCGCCCGCAGCTACGTCCAGCGGGCCATGCGCAAACTCGGCGCGGCCACCGAGGCCGAGGCCGTCGCCCTCACCACCGCCCGCCCGAAGAGCCCCGACCCCGCACCGCCCCGCCCCGACGCACCGCCCCGCCCCGACGCACCGGGCGACGTCCAGGCGGGCCCTGCCGCCGACCCCCGTACCCCCGACCCCGCACCGCAGCGCCCGCCCGTCCTCGGCACCGGAGGAGAGCACGCCGGGCCCGCCCTCGCGCACCCCGGCCAGGCCGCCCACGCCACCGCCGCCGCCCACACCCAGAACGCCCAGACCGCCCCGGGAGGGAGCATCAGCACACCCGCCGTCACCACGACACCGCCTGGCACCCGCGACACCCCGCCCGCGGCGCAGGACCGACCCGACGGCCCGGCCGCCGACCCCGGGCGGCCCGCCCACGTGGCCACGCCGGCCGACGGCGAGCGGGCCGGGCCGGCCGGGAGCTTCGAGGAGTTGTACGAGCAGGCGCACACCCGGCTGGTGCAGCAGGTGTTCCTGCTGACCGCCTGCCGGCACCGGGCGGCGCACTGCGTCCGGCTGGCGTTCGGGGCGGCGCGCCGGGGCTGGGCGGAGGTGGCCGCGACGGGGGATCCGGAAGGGTGGGTGCGGGTACGGGCGTGCGAGCTGGCACTGTCCCCGTGGCACCGGGGCGGGCCCCGGCGGATGCACGCCTGGAAGCTGCCGCACCGGCGGATCCGGGTGCGGCCGGCGGACGAGTCGCAGGCGGTGCTGCCCGATCACGACCGGCTGACCGACCGGGACCGGGCGCTGCTGAAGGCACTGCGGCGGCTGTCCCGGCCGCAGCGCCGGGCGCTGGTGCTGCACGACGGGCTGGGCCTGCCGGCGGCGGCGGTCGCGGTGGAGGTGGAGTCGACGCTGGCGGCGGCCGAGGGGCGGGTGTGGGCGGCCCGGGCGGCACTGGCCCGGTGGGTACCGGAACTGCTGGGACCGGATCCGGCGGCGCCGGGGTTCGCGGACGGCCTGAGCGGGCTGCTGCACCGGGCGGCGGTCCGGGGCTGCCCGGAACCGCACCGGCCCCCGGTGCCGGTGCTGCGGGCCCGGCACCGCCTGTGGACCGCGAGCCGGACGGGGGCGGCGGCGCTGCTGACGGCGGCGGTGGGCGGGGCGGCGCTGGCGACGCTGGTGGGGATCCGGCCGGTGACGCTGTTCCGGTCCCCGGAGCCGCCGGAGCCGGCGATGTGCCTGTCGGCGGCGGGCGCGGGCGAGCCGGGTGTGCCGGCGCTGCCGGGCGGGCCGCCGAACGTCGTCCGCAGCCTGTGGTGCAGCCCGACGCCGGGGGTGGAGGCGGTCGTGATGGAGTCGGCGCCGCAGGCCGCCGCGCGGTGGGAGCTGCCGGCGGTCGCCCGGGGGGCGGGCGCCCCGCCGCCGCAGGGTCCGGAGGTCTGCCCGCTGTGGTCACCGCTGCCGTGCACGACCGGGCCCACGCCGTACTGACGGCGTCCGCGGACGCGCGAGCGCCCCTGCCCGTGAAGGGCAGGGGCGCTCGCTGCGCGGTCGACCGACGTCAGCCGGCGATGATCTCGCGCGCCAGGCGGGCGGTCTCGGACGGCGTCTTGCCGACCTTGACACCGGCGGCCTCGAGGGCCTCCTTCTTCGCCTGGGCGGTGCCCGAGGAGCCGGAGACGATGGCGCCGGCGTGGCCCATGGTCTTGCCCTCGGGGGCGGTGAAGCCCGCGACGTAGCCGACGACCGGCTTGGTGACGTGCTCGGCGATGTAGGCCGCGGCACGCTCCTCGGCGTCGCCACCGATCTCACCGATCATGACGATGAGCTCGGTCTCCGGGTCCTCCTGGAACGCCTTGAGGGCGTCGATGTGGGTGGTGCCGATGACCGGGTCACCGCCGATGCCCACGGCCGAGGAGAAGCCGATGTCCCGCAGCTCGTACATGAGCTGGTAGGTCAGGGTGCCGGACTTCGAGACCAGGCCGATCTTGCCGGAGGTGGTGATGTCGGCCGGGATGATGCCGGCGTTCGACTGTCCGGGGCTGATCAGGCCGGGGCAGTTCGGGCCGATGATCCGGGTCTTGTTGCCCTTCGAACCGGCGTACGCCCAGAAGGCGGCGGTGTCGTGCACCGGGACGCCCTCGGTGATGACGACGGCCAGGCCGATCTCGGCGTCGATGGCCTCGACGACGGCGTCCTTGGTGAACTTCGGCGGCACGAAGATGACGGTGACATCGGCACCGGTCTTCTCCATGGCCTCGGCGACGCCGCCGAAGACGGGCACCTCGGTGCCGTCGACGTCGACCGTGGTGCCGGCCTTGCGCGGGTTGACACCGCCGACGATCTGGGTGCCGGAGGCGAGCATGCGGCGGGTGTGCTTCATGCCCTCGGAGCCGGTCATGCCCTGGACGATGACCTTGCTGTCCTTGGTAAGGAAGATAGCCATGGTGTGAAAGTCCCCTTCCTTACTTGTTGGCCAGCTCGGCGGCGCGGTCAGCGGCGCCGTCCATGGTGTCCACGCGCTGGACCAGCGGGTGGTTGGCGTCGTCGAGGATCTTGCGACCCAGCTCCGCGTTGTTGCCGTCCAGACGGACGACCAGCGGCTTGGTGACGTTCTCGCCCTTGCTCTTCAGGAGCTCCAGGGCCTGCACGATGCCGTTGGCGACCGCGTCGCAGGCGGTGATGCCGCCGAAGACGTTGACGAACACCGACTTGACGTCGGGGTCGCCCAGGATGATCTCCAGGCCGTTCGCCATGACCTCGGCGGAGGCGCCGCCGCCGATGTCGAGGAAGTTGGCGGGCTTGACGCCGCCGTGGTTCTCACCGGCGTAGGCGACCACGTCGAGGGTGCTCATCACGAGGCCCGCGCCGTTGCCGATGATGCCGACCTGGCCGTCGAGCTTGACGTAGTTCAGGCCCTTGGCCTTGGCGGCGGCCTCCAGCGGGTTGGCCGCGGCCTTGTCCTCCAGGGCCTCGTGCTCGGGCTGGCGGAACTCGGCGTTCTCGTCCAGCGAGACCTTGCCGTCAAGCGCGATGATCTTGCCCTCGCCGGACTTGATCAGCGGGTTGACCTCGACGAGGAGGGCGTCCTCGGCGATGAAGACCTTCCACAGCTTCTGCAGGACGTCGGCGACCTGGTCGGCGATCTCGGCCGGGAACTTCGCCGCGGCGACGATCTCGGCGGCCTTCTCCGGGGTGCAGCCCTCGTTGGCGTCGACCGGGATCTTGGCGAGCGCGTCGGGGTTCTCCTCGGCGACGACCTCGATCTCCACGCCGCCCTCGACGCTGGCCATCGCCAGGAAGGTGCGGTTGGTGCGGTCCAGCAGGAACGAGACGTAGTACTCGTCCTTGATGTCCGCGGTCTGGGCCAGCATCACCTTGTGGACGGTGTGGCCCTTGATGTCCATGCCGAGGATCGCCTCGGCCTTGGCGACGGCGTCAGCCGGGTCGGAGGCGAGCTTCACGCCACCGGCCTTGCCTCGGCCACCCACCTTCACCTGAGCCTTGACGACGGCGCGGCCGCCGAAGCGCTCCGCGATGGCGGCAGCGTCTGCGGCGGTCTCGATCACATCACCGTCAAGCACGGGCACACCGTGCTTGGCGAAGAGGTCCCTCGCCTGGTACTCGAACAGGTCCACGTGTTTGTCCTTGTTCGTGGTCGCGGATTGTGTCTCTACGAGCGTGCCACGGCAGGATCTTCGCTGCGGGTCGTCGGGGCGGTGCGGGTACGCAGAGGTACGGCCTTGCGGCCCACACAGCCACGGGCGCACACGTCAATCAACACGCGCGTCACGTCCGTCTGGCAGGTTATCCCCGTACGACGGGACTGTTTCGCCCGGGGCCTGCCCGTCCGTGGTGAGAACCGTCACAGACAGCCTACGGGGGCGGTCGGCGCACCCCCCGTCCGCCGGTCGGCCGGTTCGCACGTCCGGGTGAATCCTCACACTCCCTGGTCAGGCACCGGCAGCGGGCGCTTCTCGATCGCCGCGGCCATGATCTCCGGAAAGGCGTCCGGGGTGCAGGCGAAGGCCGGGGCCCCCAGGGCGGCCAGGGCGGCGGCGTGGGCGTGGTCGTAGGCGGGCGCACCTTCGTCGGAGAGCGCCAGCAGGGCGATGAACTGGACGCCGGCCGCCTTCATCGCGGCGACGCGCTTGAGCATGCCGTCCCGGATGCCGCCCTCGTAGAGGTCGCTGATCAGCACGACCACGGTCTCGGACGGCCGGGTGATCCTCGACTGGCAGTAGGCGAGCGCGCGGTTGATGTCGGTGCCGCCGCCGAGCTGGGTGGCGAACAGGACGTCGACCGGGTCGGTGAGCTGTTCGGTGAGGTCGACCACCGAGGTGTCGAAGACGACCAGCCGGGTGTCCAGCGTGCGCATCGAGGCGAGCACCGCGCCGAACACCGCCGAGTGCACCACCGACGGGGCCATCGAGCCGGACTGGTCGATGCAGAGGATGACGTCCTTCTTCACCGCGCGCTGGGCGCGGGCGTAGCCGACCAGCCGCTCGGGCACGACGGTGCCGTGCTCGGGCAGGTAGTTCTTCAGGTTGGCCCGGATGGTGCGGTCCCAGTCGATGTCGCGGTGGCGGGGCCGGTTGACCTTGGCGCTGCGGTCGAGGGCGCCGCCCAGGGTGGCCCTGGTGCGGTCGGCGAGCCGGCGTTCCAGATCGGCGACCACCTTGCCGACCACGGCCCGGGCGGTCTCCCGGGTGGTCTCGGGCAGCGCGTGCTTGAGCGACAGCAGGGTGCCGACCAGGTGCACGTCCGGTTCGACGGCCTCCAGCATCTCGGGCTCCAGCAGCAGCCGCTCCAGGCCTAGCCGGGCGATCGCGTCCTGCTGCATCAGCTGGACGACGGTGGACGGGAAGTACTCGCGGATGTCGCCCAGCCAGCGCGCCACCTGCGGGGCCGAGCCGCCCAGCCCGGCGCCGCGCCGGCCGCCGCGGGCCGCCCGGCCGCCCTCCTCGGGCGCGCCGCGGTAGAGCGCGGCCAGGGCGCCGTCCATCGCGGCGTCCCGGCCGCGCAGGGCGCAGCCGGTGCCGTCGGCCTCGCCGCCGAGCACCAGCCGCCAGCGGCGCAGCCGTTCGTCGGTCGTGGTCGCCATCAGGTCCTCCTTCACGGGTGTCAGGTGTTGCGGCCGGCGGCCTGCCGGGGGATCCGGGGGCGGGCGCCGAGCAGCAGGGCCACCACCGGGACGGCGGCGTCGGCCCGGACCCGGTCGAGGGTGCCGCCCGGGGTCCGGGCCGCCGGGGCCTCGCCGAGCGGGCCGGCCGCGACCCGGCCGCCGATGGTGCTGCGGACGCCCGCCTCCAGCCCGGCGAAGGTGCGGCGCAGCAGCGGCAGGACGTCGGTGAAGACCTCGCCGGGCACGCCGGTCAGCCACTCGTCGAGCAGGGCGAGCAGGCGCGGGTCGTGCAGCAGCAGGGCGCCGCCGCCGGTGAGGAAGCCCTCGATCCAGCCGGCCGCGTCCGCCGGGGCGTTGGCGGTGGACAGGACCAGCCGCAGCCGGCCGGCGGCCTCCTCGGAGTCGAGCCGGCCGTCGTCCAGCAGCAGCCGGACGGCGCGCCCGCGCAGCAGGCCGGGGGCTCCGGTGGCCGGGCCGCCGGCGGGCTCGCGGCGGGCCAGCGAGCGCAGGGCGGCGGCCCAGCGGTCGGCCAGGCCCTCGGAACCGGCCGGGCCCTCGGAACCGGCCGGGCCCGGGGAGGCTGCCGGGGTGCCCGGGCCCGCTGATCCGTCCGGGGCATCCGGGGCGTCCGGCTCCGGACGGGCGGCCGGGCCGAGCAGGCCGATCGCGCCGTGCACCTCGTCGAGCCGGCCGCGCATCGCCGCCGCCCCCTCGGCGTCCAACCCGACGCAGGCGGGCGGCAGCCCGACGCAGATCCGGTCGGCCAGGCCGGTGGCGACCTCGCCGAGCGCGCCGTGGTCGGTGCCGCGCACATCGCCGTAGCGCAGCGCCCGGACCAGCGCGGGCAGCGCCCCGGCCAGGTGCGCGACGTCGGTGTCCAGGGCAGCGCAGTCGGCGAGCACCCGCATCACGGCGGGCAGCGCGCCGGCCAGCCCGGCCAGCAGGCAGGTCTCCACCAGCCCGGTCAGCTCGGCGAGTTCGACGGCGGCGCGGGCGCTGCCGACGGCCTTGCCGGTCGCCGCCTCCTCCACCGTGGTGCCCCACTGGGCGGCCTCGGCGATCCGGACCGCGAACTCGGGCTGCCAGCACAGCCGCCAGCTCTCCCGGAACGTCCCGGTCGAGTTGACCGCCGAGCGGGCCGGCACGCCCCAGTCGACGCCCAGCAGCCGCAGCCGGTGCAGCAGCCGCGAGCGGGCCGCGTCGGTGTCCTTGCGCAGGTCGAGGTCGAGGTCCTTCGGCGCGGCCTCGGGCTTGAGCCGCAGCGTGCGCTGCCAGCGGGTGAGGTCCCGCTGGAGCGGCACCGCCGGTGCCGCGTCCGGGACTTCGCCGAGCGCGTCGCCGACCACCAGGCGGTCCCGGACGAGTTCCAGGGCGACGTCCGAGCCCTCGCAGAGCACCGCGCGGACGGCGTCCAGGGTCTCGGTCAGCCCGGCCAGCGGGCGGCCGCGCAGCACCGCCAGCGTGCGGGCGAGCCGGACCGCCTCGATGACGTGGGCGGAGGAGACCGGGTGGTCCTCGGCGCGCAGCAGTTCGGCGGCCCGGGTGAGCCAGCGCGGCACCGGATCGCCCTCGGTGCTGAACAGGTGGTGGTACCAGCCCGGCGACCGCACGCCCGCGCCGTAGCCGGTGGCCTGGGAGAGCCGGCGGTGCGTCCACGGCACCCAGGTGATGTCCGTCCTCACCTTCCGCGGCAGTCCGGCGAGCAGCGCCCGGTCGTGCGCGACCGTCGGCAGCACCGCCAGCGCGGGCACGTGGAAGGCCCCGCAGACCACGGCGATCCGGCGGTGCCCGGCGCGGCGGGCGGCCCGGATCTGCTGGCGCATGTACGCCTCGCGCAGGTCGTCCCGCCGGGACTCGCCGAGGCCCTCCGCGCGCAGCGCCGCCATCGCCTCCGCCACGGCGGCGAACGGCGCCAGTCCGTCCGGGTCGTCCCCGCCGCCGTCCGTACCGGGCGCGGCGGGCGCGCGGTGCTCGACCACGTCCTCCCACCAGCGCTCCGGGTCGTCGTACCCGGCCGCCTCGGCGAGCAGCGCCAGCGGGTCGGCGACCGGCCCGGCGGGCTCCCCCGGCTCCCCGGCCTCCGGGGCGGGGCCGAGGCCGTACCCGGCGGGCAGGTCGATGAAGCGGACCGGCAGCTCCCGCTCGACGCCGTAGCGGATCGCCACCCACTCCGGGGAGAACTCGGCGTACGGCCAGAACGCGGCCCTCGCCGGGTCGTCCACCGCGTGGGCCAGCAGCGCGACCGGCGGCACCAGGCCGTTCCCGGCCGCGAGGTGGACGATGCCGTCGGCCTCCGGCGGGCCCTCGATCAGCACCGCGTCCGGCCGCCACCGCTCCAGCGCGGCGGCCACCGCCCGGGCCGAGCCCGGGCCGTGGTGCCGGATGCCGAGCAGCGCGACGTCCTCGGTCATCGCACCTCCTCGCGGGCGGCCCGGTAGAAGTCCTTCCAACCGTCGCGCTCGCGCACCACCCCTTCGACGTACTCGCGCCACACCGCGTGGTCCGCCACCGGGTCCCGGACGACGGCACCGAGGATGCCGGCCGTCACGTCCCCGGCGCGCAGCACGCCGTCCCCGAAGTGGGTGGCCAGGGCGAGGCCGTTGGCCACCACCGAGATCGCCTCCGCCGTGGAGAGGGTGCCGCTCGGGCTCTTGACCTTCGTCCGCCCGTCCGTCGTGATCCCGGCCCGCAGCTCGCGGAACACGGTGACCACCCGCCTGATCTCCTCGGCGCCGCCGGGCAGTTCGGGCAGTTCCAGGGAGCGGCCGAGCTGGTTCACCCGGCGGGTGACGATGTCGACCTCCTCCTCCAGCGAGCCCGGCAGCGGCAGCACGACGGTGTTGAACCGCCGGCGCAGCGCGCTGGACAGCTCGTTGACGCCGCGGTCGCGGTCGTTCGCGGTGGCGATCACGTTGAAGCCGCGCACCGCCTGCGTCTCGCCGCCCAACTCCGGCACCGGCAGCGTCTTCTCGGACAGGACGGTGATCAGGCTGTCCTGCACGTCGGCCGGGATCCGGGTCAGCTCCTCGATCCGGGCGAGCTTGCCGTCCGCCATCGCCCGCATCAGCGGCGAGGGCACCAGAGCGTCCCGGCTCGGGCCGTCGGTGAGCAGCCGGGCGTAGTTCCAGCCGTACCGGACGGCCTCCTCCGGGGTGCCGGCGGTGCCCTGCACCAGCAGGGTGGAGTCGCCGCTGATCGCGGCGGCCAGGTGCTCGGACACCCAGGTCTTCGCGGTGCCGGGCACGCCGAGCAGCAGCAGCGCGCGGTCCGTCGCCAGGGTCGTGACGGCGACCTCCACCACCCGGCGCGGGCCGATGTACTTGGGGGTGATCGGGGTGCCGTCGGGCAGTTCGCCGCCGAGCAGGTACGTCGCCACGGCCCACGGCGAGAGCTTCCAGCGCTCCGGGCGCGGACGGTCGTCCTGCGCGGCCAGCGCGGCCAGTTCACCGGCGAAGGCGTCCTCGGCATGCTGCCGCAGAACGTCGGTCACGGGGGCTCCTTCGGGTCGGCCGCCGGGCACACGGGTGCCCCGGCGGCAGGGTGATCGGGGGGAGCTGGGGCCGGCGTCCCGGCCTGTGGGAACCACCCTGCACCCCGGCACTGACAAACCCCGGGGCGCTCCCGACGGGCAGTCAGCCGATGTCAGTGGCACCGCCTACCGTCGGTCGCATGGAGGAACGCTGGAGCACCGAACACGTCCTGTCCCTGGCACCTGACGCCGCGTCGCAGAAGGCGGCCGGCAAGCTCTCCTCGCCCGTGCCCTGGTCCGGGGCGGGCACCGACGGCACCGCGCTCTGGGGCGAGTGCAAGGGCAGCGGCAGCACGCCGTACCGCACCGTGATCGAACTCGCCACGCCCGCCTACCAGTGCAGTTGCCCCAGCCGGAAGTTCCCGTGCAAGCACGCGCTCGGGCTCCTCCTGCTGTGGAGCGGCGCCCCGGAGACCGTCCCCGCCGCCGAGCCCGCCGCGTGGGCGGCCGACTGGCTCACGTCCCGCGAGGAGCGCGCCGAGAAGCGCGCCGCGCCCCCGGCCGACCCGGCCGCCGCCCGCCGCCGGGCCGAGCGGCGCGGCGCCCGGGTGGCGGCCGGCGCGGCCGAGCTGCGGCTGCGCCTGGCCGACCGGATCCGGCACGGCCTGGCCGACCAGTCCACCGCCGGGCCCTGGGAGGAGGTCGCCGCCCGGATGGTCGACGCCCAGGCCCCCGGCCTGGCCACCCGGGTCCGCGAACTCGACGCCGCCCCGCAGGACCGGCTCCTGGAGGAGTACGCGATGCTGCACCTGCTCGCCACCGCCGCCACCCGCGTCGACGAGCTGCCGGCCGAACTGGCCGCCACCGTCCGCACCCGGGTCGGCTACCCCACCGACACCGCCGAGATCCTGGCCGGCCCCACCGTGCGCGACCGCTGGCAGGTGCTCGGCAGCCGCGACTCCGCCGACGAGCGGCTCACCACCCGCCGGGTCTGGCTGCGCGGCGCCAAGACCGGCCGCCCCGCCCTGCTGCTCGCCTTCGGCCGCCCCGGTCAGGCCCCCGACCTCGCCCTGCCCACCGGCCACCTGCTGGAGGCCGACCTGGCCTTCCACCCCGGCGCCCGCCCGCTGCGCGCCGCCCTCGGCACCCGCTACGGCGCCCCCGGGCCCGGCCCGGCCGGCCCGCCCGACGGCCTCACCGTCGCCGAGGCGGTGGCCGGCTACGGCACCGCCGTCGCCGACGACCCGTGGCTGGACAGCTGGCCGACCGTCCTCGCCGGCGCCGTGCCCGTCCGCACCCCGGACGGCTGGTACCTGACGGACGGCCACCACACCCTGCCCGTCCGCACCTCGGCCCTCCCGGAGGCGGCCCTGTGGCGGCTGGCCGCGGTCTCCACCGGCCGCCCGCTGACGGTCTTCGGCGAGTACGGCCACCAGGGCTTCGCCCCGGTCACGGCCTGGGCCGGCCACGACCGCCCGATCGGCCTCACCACCGTCTAGCGTCCAGCACACGTCAGGAGCATCGAAGATGACGATCACCCAGGACCCGTGGGAGACCCTGCACACCACCGCCCTGCTCGGCACCGACCGCCGCCCGCTCCCGGCCACCACCCTGCCGCTCGCCGACACCGTCGACCAGGCCGACCCGGCCACCGCGCTGCTGGAGCTGGCCGCCCTCGCCACCGTCCGCCGCCGGGCCGGCGCCCTGCCCGTCCCCGCCGCCGGACCGCCCGGCCCGCCCGCGCCCGAGGACGGGCGCCCCGAGCTGCCCGCGGCGGCCGCCCGCCGGCTCGCCGTCCTGCTGGCCGGCCGGTCCGGCGGCAGCGGCGGCAGCGGCGGCGCCACCCTGGCCAACCTCGCCGAACTGCTCCCGCAGTGGCTCGCCACCGCCCGCGCCCGGGGCCTGCGCCCGCCCGGCGCACTGATACCCGGCCTGCTCGACGCCGCCCGCGCCCGCAGCGAACTGCGCTCCGACGCCGTCGCGCTGGCCGGACCGCTGGGCCGCTGGCTGGCCGAACAGAACCCCGACTGGCGCTTCGTGCTGCGCACCGCCGCCCCCGATCCGGCCGAGCAGCCCGGCGGGCCCGTCGACCACCAGCTGTGGCACGAGGGCCTGTTCGCCGAGCGGGTCACCCACCTCACCCTGCTGCGTCGCCGCGATCCGGCCGCCGGCCTGGAGCTGCTGAGCGGCACCTGGTCCACCGAGCGCGCCGAGGACCGCCTGCTCTTCCTGGACTCCCTCCAGGACGGCCTCTCCGCCGCCGACGAGCCCTTCCTGGAGGCCGCCCTCGGCGACCGCAGCAAGAACGTCCGCGCCACCGCCGCCGAACTGCTCTCCACCCTGCCGGGCTCGGCCCTCGCCCGGCGGATGGCCGAGCGGGCGGGGGCCGCCGTCCGTCTCGCCGCGACCGGGACGCACCTGCTGGTCACCCCGCCCGCCGAGTGCGACGCGGCCATGCAGCGCGACGGCATACCGCTCAAGTCCCCCACCGGGCGCGGCGAACGGGCCTGGTGGTTCGGCGAGGTGATCGCCGCCGCACCGCTTCGGCTCTGGCCCGAGAGCACCGGCCTGACACCCGAGCAGCTGCTCGCCCTGCGGGTCGGCGACAGCATCGACGAGACCAGCAGCAGCTGGGCCGACGACCTGCGCGAGGCCTGGGCGCGCGCCGCCGTCCGCCAGCACGACGCCGACTGGGCCCGGGCGCTGCTCGGCCCGGCACCCGCACCGCCCGCCCGCGGCGCCGGACGGGCCCGCGCGCCCCGCGTCACCGGCGCCCCCGCCAAGCTGCTGGCCGTCCTCCCGCCCGAGGAGCGGGCCGCCTGGACGGCCGCGTTCATCGAGGTGCACGGCCTGGGCGAGGCCTTCCAGCTGCTCGGCGCCTGCGGCACGCCGTGGACGCCGCCGCTGTCCACCGCCGTGGTGACGGCCCTGGCCCGCGCCGCCGGCTCCGGCGCGTACCCGTGGAGCCACAGCGGGGTGCTCGGGATGACGGAACGCGCGCTCGCCCCGGAGACGGCGTCCGCCGTGGAGGAGCTGGCCGCCGGGGCCGCGCCCGACTCCGCCTGGTCGGAGACCTTCGCCCGGCTGGCCGGGACGCTGCGCTTCCGGGCCGCGATGCTCGCCGAACTCGATTCCTGACACCTGGTACCTGACGCCCGCTCCCGAAGCGACAGGACGACAGGACGGGCCGGCCCCGCCGAAGCCTGGGGCCGGCCCGTCCCACACCGTCAACC
Source organism: Kitasatospora sp. NPDC091276 (assembly GCF_040684355.1). NCBI lineage: Bacteria > Bacillati > Actinomycetota > Actinomycetes > Kitasatosporales > Streptomycetaceae > Kitasatospora > Kitasatospora sp. NPDC091276. The sequence continues at coordinate 36,115 of NZ_JBFBFU010000052.1, forward strand.
TCAGCCGGCCGCCCGCAGGTTGGCCGCGACCCAGGCCACGACGTCCCGGGTGGACGTGCCCGGGGTGAAGATGTCCGCGACGCCCATCGCCTTGAGCTCGGCGATGTCGTCGTCCGGGATGATCCCGCCGCAGAAGACCTTGATGTCCGCCGCGTCGCGCTCCTTCAACAGCTCCAGCACCCGTGCGCACAGCGTCATGTGGGCACCGGAGAGGATCGACAGCCCGATGCCGTCCGCGTCCTCCTGGATCGCGGTGTCGACGACCTGCTCGGGCGTCTGGTGCAACCCGGTGTAGATGACCTCCATACCGGCGTCGCGCAGGGCACGCGCAATGACCTTGGCGCCACGGTCGTGACCGTCGAGCCCCGGCTTGGCGACCACCACACGGATCGGCCCCGACACACTCATGACTGCCTCCTGGACCTCGTCGTCCACCATCCGACCGGACCTCGCGGGCCACGGGTGCGGTTAACGGTCGATAACCAACCTGAGGGGAGGTTAGCGCCACCCGGCCCGGTTGGCCGCGCCACCTCCCAAGAGGAGGGCAAAGTCACAGCCCCCGGCCTTGCTGCCAGTGGGTATGCCCGTCCACCCGTCCACCGCACAGACCCCCGGCCGACCTCTTGACAACCGGAGGTTTTTCCGGGGCGTCGGCCTTGCGGATACAGTCTCGGCTGTTTTCTCCCCGCTTCCCCGGTACCGCTTCCCCGGTACCGCTTCTCCCCGCCGCTTCTCCCCGCCGCTCCCCTGCCCGACGACGCGCCCCAGGCCCACCGAGGAGGCAGCCCCCGATGGCTCCCGACGCAGCCGCCCGCCCGACCCGTGCGGAGCTGCGCCTCGCCGCCCGCGAGCAGTCCCGCGCCCAGCGCCGCGGCGCCGCCAAGGCCGCCACCAGAACCGCACTGCTGCGGGTCGCGCTGCCGTCGGTGGCCGCGCTCGGGGTCGCCGCCGCGGCGGCCGTCACCGTGCGGGACGAGGCCGATCAGCACGCCCAGGCGGCCGGCCGGACGGCACGGACGGCGGTCGACGCCCCGGGCACCCAGGACAGCCCGAAGAGCCCGGACAACCCGGCCGACGGCGGCGCCGAAGCCGCCAGGACGGCCGCCCGGCAGGCGGTCGCGGCCGGCGACCCGGCCCAGGCCTCCCGCGGTGACGCCCGCCAGCCGCTGGCCGGCGCCCAGCCCGCCGACGCCCAGGGCACCCCGGACGCGCAGCCGAGCGCCGAGCCCGTCAAGCCCAAGGTGGTCATGCCGGTCGCCCGGCACGGCCTCGGCGAGCTGTTCGGCGAGGCCGGCACCCACTGGGCCAACCGCCACACCGGCATCGACTTCCCGGTGGACGGCGGTTCCGAGGTGATGGCCGTCACCGACGGCACGATCCGCACGCAGTGGAACCCGTCGTACGGCTACATGACGGTGCTGAAGATGTCCGACGGCACCGAGGCCTGGTACTGCCACCTGCGGGCGTACAAGGTCCGCAAGGGGCCGGTGAAGCAGGGCGACGTCATCGCCTTCGTCGGCAGCAGCGGCAACAGCACCGGGCCGCACCTGCACTTCGAGATCCGCCCGGCCGGCAGCGGGCCGGTCGACCCGCTGCCGTGGTTCCTCTCGAACGGGCTCGACCCCCGCTAGGGAAGGCTAGTGTCCTGCGCCGGAGATCTGTCGTTAGATCTTGCGTGAGTGATTCTTCGGATGCGTCGGTGCGGCGTCGTGGTCCCGCGTTGGAGCCGTTG
>NZ_JBFBFU010000053.1:0-37589 GCF_040684355.1 Kitasatospora sp. NPDC091276
GCCCTCGGCATGCCCAACATCCGACGGCAGCTCCGCGACCTTCGACACAGGGATCACCCCAGATCAGCCGACGCGAACCGAAACACGGAGGCTAGTGCCAATACCAGTGACTTAAGGATCTTGACTGGTAGGCTGCCTGCCCAGGAGGTGCCTGGATGCCACGCCCTGGGCAGGTGAAGCCGGCGACGGACGAGCGGCTGTCGGATCGGATCGCGATCGGACTGCTGACACGGACGTTCCCACCGGAGTTGGTGGACCGGATTGTGGAGGAGACCGGGAAGTCCGGGCAGCGCCAGCGGCTATTGCCGCCCCGAGTGGTCGTCTACTTCGTCCTGGCGATGTGCCTGTTCTCCGGGCAGGGCTATGAAGAGGTTGCCCGTCTGCTGACCGAGGGCCTGGCCTGGGCCAGGCGCTGGTCGGGCTCGTGGCAGGTGCCGACCACCGCGGCGATCTCGCGTGCCCGGGTCAAGCTTGGGCCGGAGCCACTGAGGGCGCTGTTCGCCGAGGTGGCCAGGCCTCTGGCGACGCCATCGACTTCCGGTGCCTGGTACAGGAGTTGGCGTGTGATGGCGATCGACGGAACGACCTTCGACGTCCCCGACAGCGAGGAGAACGCTGCCCGGTTCGGTCGTCCGAAGACGCACCGAGGCGAGCGGTCGGCCTTCCCGCAGGTCCGATTGGTCGTGTTGGCCGAGTGCGGCACACACGCGATCACCCATGCGACGCTCGGACCGTTCACCACCGCCGAACCGGTGCTTGCCCGTGAGCTTTTCGGCGCCCTGGGACGGGGTGACCTCCTCCTGGCCGACCGTGGCTTCGCGGGCCTGGACCTGTGGCGGGCGGCCTCGGCCGGCGGCGCGGACCTGCTGTGGCGCATCAGGTCCCACTCCGTGCTGCCCGTCCGGAAGGAACTGCCCGATGGTTCGTATCTCTCGGACATCGTGGCCGCCCGCGACCACCGCAAACGCGCTGATCCCACCGTGGTGCGGGTCATCGAGTACACCCTGGACGACCCAGGTCGCGCTGCCCAGAGTGCCCCCTACCGGCTGATCACCAGCGTCCTCGACCACGAGGCCGCCCCTGCAACGGAGCTGGCGGCCCTTTACAACGAGCGATGGGAGATCGAGACCGCCCTCGACGAGCTCAAGACCCACCAGCGCGGCCCCGCCCAGGTCCTGCGCTCCCGCTCGCCAGAAGGCGTCGAACAGGAGGTCTGGGGCCACCTGCTCGTGCACCACGCCATCCGCTCGCTCATGCACGACAGCGCGCACCAGGCGGACGTCGACACCGACCGGCTCTCATTCACCCGCACCCTCCGCCTCGCACGACGCCAGGTCGCAGCGCAGGCGGCCTTTTCCCCCTGACCGCCTGGCCACGGCCATAGCGGGTGGCGTCCGAGAAATAGCCGAACGACTCCTGCCCGTCCGCCGCAAACGCTCCAACCCCCGCGTCGTCAAGCGCAAGATGTCCAACTTCGGCGTCAAGCGCAGCGAACACCGATCCTGGCCCCAGCCCACCCGCGACCCCGCCGAAGCAGTCACCATCGCACCGCACTACAGGACGGCACCGATCAACCCTCCGGCCAAAGCACCGAAGGCCTGAGACTCTTAAGTCACTGGTATTGAGGCTAGTGCTCCACCGACCGCTCGCTCACCCGCAGCGCGGTAGCGAGCTCCCGGTTCTTCTCCCCGTCCTCGACGCGTTCCACGGTCTGCCGCCGGATCTGCTCCCGCGTGGCCCTCTCGGCGTCGGTCAACCCTCGGCCCTGCGCGTATCTCACAGCTCAGGGCTACTGGAACCATCCGGAAGCTGTCAGGTAAATGGATCCGACATCACGCTTTCAGGTTCAGCAGTCCCTCGGGACGAGGGTGTTCTCGCTGGTCCGGCCGGCGGCGAAGTCGTCGATGTTGCGGGCGGTGGCGTCGATGATCTGGCCGACGGCGGTGTGGGTGAAGTAGGCCTGGTGGCTGGTGACGAGGACCTGGGGGAAGGTGACGAGGCGGGCGAGGACGTCGTCGGTGATGCCTTCGATGGAGCGGTCGGTGAAGAAGACGCCGGTCTCCTCCTCGTAGACGTCGAGGCCGACGCCGGACAGGCGCCCGGCGCGCAGGGTCTCGACGAGGGAGGCGCTGTCGATGAGGCCGCCGCGGCTGGAGTTGACGAGGATGGCGTCGTCCTTCATCCGGGCCAGCGCGGCGGCGTCGATCAGGTGGTGGGTGGCGGGGAGCAGGGGGACGTGGAGGCTGATGAGGTCGGCGCGGGTGAGGAGTTCGGGCAGTTCGGTGTAGGTCATGCCGAGGTCGAGGCAGGCCGGGTTCCGGGCGATGTCCCAGCCGAGCAGTTCGGTGCCGAAGCCGGCCGCGATGCGGGTGAAGCACTCGCCGATCTTGCCGGTGCCGATGACGCCGACCGTCATCCCGTGGACGTCCCGGCCGAGCAGGCCGTCGAGGCGGAAGTCGAACTCGCGGCTGCGCCCAGCGGCCCGGACGATCCGGCGGTTGACGGCCAGGGCCAGCGTCCAGGCGTGTTCGGCGACGGCGTAGGGACTGTAGTAGGAGACGCGGGCGACGGTGAGGCCGAGGTCGGCGGCGGCGTCGAGGTCGATGTTGTTGAAGCCGGTGGAGCGTTGGGCGATCAGCTCGGTGCCGCCGGCGGCGAGGACGGTGAGGGTCTCGGCGTCGAGGACGGCGTTGACGCTGCTGCTGACGGCCGGGTAGCCGGCGGCGAGTGGGGCGGTGTCGCGGTTGAGGAACATGCTCAGGCAGCGCAGCCCGTGCCGGTCGGCGAAGGCCTGTTCCAGCAGCGGCCGTTCGTCGGCCTGCACCCCGTACGCGAGGATCTCCATCGGTTGCCCTTCCGCGAGTGGTCCGCTTCACCGGCCACGCTAGCGGGGCCGTCGCGGGGGCGCCCGTCGGACGCACGATGGCCCGGACCGGTAGCGGTCCGGGCCATCGACGGGGTGGGGGAGGTCAGATGACCGTCTCCGCCTCCAGGTAGCGCTCCTGCGGGACGGTCTTCAGCTCGGCGACGGCCTCGGCGATCGGCACCAGGTTGATGTCGGTGCCCTGCAGCGCGGTGATGTGCCCGAACGCGCCCTTGTGGACGGCCTCGACGGCGTGCCAGCCGAAGCGGGTGGCGAGCACCCGGTCGTACGCGGTCGGGGTGCCGCCGCGCTGGGTGTGGCCGAGGATCACCGGGCGGGCCTCCTTGCCGAGTCGGTGCTCCAGCTCGCGGGAGAGCTGGGTGGCGATGCCGGTGAACCGCTCGTGGCCGTAGATGTCCTTGGTGCCCTCTTCCCAGTGCATGGTGCCGGGCTCGGGCTTGGCGCCCTCGGCGCAGACCACGATGGCGAACTTCTTCTGCCGGTCGAAGCGTTCGCGGACGACGGCGGTCAGCTTGTCGATGTGGAACGGCCGCTCCGGGACGACGATGGCGTGCGCGCCGGCCGCCATGCCCGCGTTGAGCGCGATCCAGCCGGTGTGCCGGCCCATGACCTCGACGACCATGACCCGCTGGTGGGATTCGGCGGTGGTCTTCAGCCGGTCCAGCGCCTCGGTGGCGACCGAGACGGCGGTGTCGAAGCCGAAGGTGACGTCGGTGGAGGCGATGTCGTTGTCGATGGTCTTCGGGACGCCGACCACCGGCAGTCCGGCGTCGCTCATCAGCTTGGCGGCCTTCAGGGTGCCCTCGCCGCCGATCGGGATCACCGCGTCGATGCCGAGGTCCGCGCACAGTCGCTTGGCGCGCTCGACGCCGTCGCGCAGGTGGCTGGGCTGGACCCGGGACGAGCCGAGGATCGTGCCGCCCTGGGCCAGGATGCCGCTCACCGAGTCGAGGGTGAGCGGCCGGTGGACGCCCTCCAGGAGACCGCGCCAGCCGTCCTGGAAACCGATGATCTCGTCGCCGTGGTCGACCACCCCCCGGTGGACCACGGAACGGATCACCGCGTTCAGGCCGGGGCAGTCACCGCCGCTGGTCAGCACTCCGATACGCATTAGCTTTGCAACTCCCGAGCAGAACCGAGGAACGGCCGGACTACAGGCTGGGACGACGAGCCGTCACCGTAGCGGGGCGCTCCCACGCCGGAGTGGCGGGGAGGTGGCCGCGGGGTGAAGGACCGGCCGATCCGGACAGAACGCCCGAAAACGGCCGCGAAGTCGAGCATACGGCCCCTGGTCCGGCCGGGCAGGAGCCGACGCGGGAGCGGCGCCGTCGGCGCCCCCGCGCGGAAAGTGCAGCCTGCTGCCGAGGAGGGTGTGCAGTAGGCAGCCCCATTGTGGTACGTCCGGGGCCGCCCCTGAACCGGGTGACCGCATCGCGGGCACCCGGGCGTCGGGGCGGACGGACGTACTACGCGGGGCGCGTCGTGGCGGCGATGCGCTCGGCGCGCAGCGCGTCGTACCAGGTGGTGTCGGCCGGCGGCAGGGCGTTGACGTCCAGCGCCAGCTTGATCAGCATGTCGGCCACGGCGGGGTTGCGGGCCAGCACCGGGCCGTGCAGGTAGGTGCCGAACACGGTGTCCCGCCAGGCGCCCTCGGTGCCGTCGCCGGTGCCGTTGCCCCGGCCGGCGACCACGGTGGCCAGCGGCTGGACGCCCTGGCCGAGGTGGGTGACGCCCTGGTGGTTCTCGAAGCCGGTCAGCTGCGGCAGGCCGAGGCGCGGGTCGACGTCGGCGAGGACGTCGCCGACGCAGCGGGCGCCGTCGCCGCGGGTGGTCCAGACGTCGAGCAGGCCGAGGCCCGGCTCGCGCTCGCCGAGGTCGTTGACGAACTCGTGGCCCATGATCTGGAAGCCCGCGCAGACGCCGAAGATGATCGCGCCGTTCTCGGAGGCCCGGATCAGGCCGCTGTCGTTGCGCAGCCGCTCGGCGGCGAGCCGCTGCGGACGGTCCTCGCCGCCGCCGATCAGGTAGATGTCGCCGCTGGTGGGGACCGCCTGGTCGGAACGGACGTCGATCCGGGTCACGTTGAGATGGCGCTGGCGGGCCCGGCGCTCCACGACCAGGGCGTTGCCACGGTCGCCGTAGGTGCTGAGCAGGTCCGGGTAGACCCAGACCACGCGCAGGCTGCTCTCACTCATCCTCGAAGGCCTTCCGTCACGATCAGATGGGGCTGCAGGCGCGGCATCAGCCGGCCACGACCTTCCGCAGCTGCTGGAAGGCGGTGTAGTTGGCGATGGCCTCGATCCGGCCGGGCGGGGCCATCCGGACGGCCTGCTCCAGCGTGTCCACCACGTGGAACTGCAGTCCGGCGACCTCCAGGCGGACGGCCAGGTCCAGCTTGCGCTGCCCCATCACGAACACCGGGTGCCCGGCGAGGCGCTCGTAGTCGACGTCCCACAGCCAGGAGGTGTCCGTGCCGTCGGCGTCGAGCGCGTTGACGGACAGGATCACCGGCGCGGGCGGGCCGTCGATCAGCGAGAAGGTCTCCAGCCAGCCGGCCGGGTTCTTGGCCAGCAGCAGCCGGATGTCCCGGCCCTGGTACTGGACCACGTCGTAGCGGCCGGCCACGGCCGTGACCGAGCGCATCCGCTCCAGCGCGACCTGCGGGGAGACGCCGAACACGGCGGCGACGGCGGCCGAGCTGGTGGCGTTGGCCAGGTTGGCCCGGCCGGGCAGCTGGAGCTGGATCGGCCAGGCGCCGCGCTGCGGGTCGATCACGTGGGTGCCCTGGAGCGCCCAGTGCGGGTTGGGGCGCCGGAAGCCGCACTCCTGGCAGAACCAGTCGTCGCCGGGGCGCTGCATCACACCGCCGCAGGCGGGGCAGGACCAGGCGTCCTCCTTCCAGGCCTGCCCGGCGGCCACCCAGACCACCTTCTTGCAGGACGAGGCGGCCCAGGTCACCAGCGGGTCGTCGGCGTTGGCGATGACCACGGCCTCGGTGTCCTGAAGGCCCTCGCGCCACTTCTCGGCCATCATCCGGGTCTCGGCGGCGCGGTCGAGCTGGTCGCGGGAGAGGTTGAGCAGGGCGATCGCCTTGGGGCGGGTGTCGCGGGCGACGCCCGCCAGGTACTTCTCGTCGACCTCGATCACGCCGAAGCGGGCGTCCGAGCCACCGGCCAGGGCGGAGGTGATGCCGGCCGGCATGTTGGCGCCCAGGGCGTTGGAGACCACCGGGCCGGCGGCGCGCAGCGCCTCGGCGATCAGGCGGGTCGTGGTGGTCTTTCCGTTGGTGGCGCTGACCAGGACGACGTCGAGGTGGTCGGCGAGGGTGGCGAGCAGGTCGGGGTCGAGCCTCAGGGCGACCTTGCCGCCGATCACCGAGCCGCTTCCGCGTCCGGCCTTGCGGGACACGGCGGCAGCGACCCGACCGGCCGTGACCGCGATCTTGGCGCGGGCCGGCAGCGAGGCGTCGCGTGCGCCTGTGGGCTCCGATTCGGTGCCTGCCATGCTCAGTGGTTCCTCCTTGCTGCGGCACCACCCGGGTCCGAATCAACGGGCCGTCGGGCGGCGGGGACGGGGCCAGCCTACCGACTCCGCCGCCCGGCTCGATGATCCGGACCCCAGGCAGCCTGCTGCGACACGGCCGGAGGCGCCGCCTCGGGCGTCCTGACGGGTCGTCGGGGAAGACGGTGTACGGAGGGGGCCTTCGCTGCTTGGGACGCTCTCCGGGCTCTCGGGGTTCCGGGTGAGGATGTGGTGAAGGAAAGATCAGCGGCCCGGGCGGGCGCAGGAGACCGGCTCGTCCGCGGCCAGCGTGGCGGTGATCACCAGGGTGCCGTCCTCGGCCCGGAAGTCCAGCGGCGCGGCCAGCCGGCGCATCGCGGTGATCAGCCCGGTGTTGGAGGCGTGGGTCACCGCGTACACGGTCGTGACACCGGCCGCCCGGGCCGCCGCCGACAGCTGCCGCAGCAGGGCCGGGCCGAGTCCGCGCCGCTGCCAGGCGTCCTCGACCAGCACCGCCAGCTCCGCCTCGTCGTCGTCCCACATCAGGTGCCCGAGGGCGACGATCCGCCCGTCGGCGGCCGTCGCGGCGAGGCTGTGGCCGTGCCGGGCGTCCAGCAGGTGGTCCAGGTAGCGGCCGGCGTCGCGGACCGGCCCGTGGTAGCGCAGCCGCAGCGAGGCGGGGGAGCAGCGGAGGTGCATCGCCAGGGCCGCGGCCCGGTCGGCCGGTCCGGCGGGGCGCAGCGTCAGCGCCGTCCCGTCCGCCAGCGTCAGCCGGGACGGAGCCTCCCGGTCCGGGTCCGTCACGGCTCGCGGCCGGTCGACCGGGGGGTGCGGGCGGGCGGACCGCAACGGGCCCCCGGTGAGCGCGGGCAGCCGGGCGGCCTGGCCCTCGGGCGCCGCGCACCTGCGGTCGGACCTGCGGAAAGGCCGGTGCCAGAGCCGTTCGGGGCGAGTGCGTGATGCCGTCATGCCGCCGACGCTACCGACGCCGCGCTTCCGGCCGGTTACGTGATCGTGAACGCAGGAATGACCTGGGCGGTTCCGGAGCGTGACCATGTTTCGGGGGCCCGACCGGGCCCGACCGGGCTCGGCCGGGCTCGGGCACCGGGGTGGCCGACGGGCCCGGGGCGATCGCCCGGCCCCGACCTGACCATTGACCTGGACACGCTCACGGATGGCGCAGAATCCGGGAACGGGTGAGCCCCTTCGGATAGGGATGGCTCGGCTTTTCGCCGATCCCACCTCCCCCGAAGGGGCTCACATGTCCTTCCCGTCGTCCTTCCTGAAGAAGTCCGCCCTCGCCCTCGTGCAGCGGTCCGTACTGGGCGTGGCGTGCTGCGCACTGCTGCTGGCCGCGCCGATCGCCCTCGCCCAGCCGGCCGCCGCCGCCGACGGGCCCAAGACGCCCCAGGAGGCTGCCGCCTGCAAGGCTGTCGTCTCCACGCTGCTCGGCGGCTTCGGGTCGATGCTCGCGAACTCGGCGTGCGTCGTCCAGCCGAGCGACAGCTGAGCGGCGACTGAGCGGCGGCCGTACGGGGGCCGCCCTCAGGCCCCGGCCGCCGTGTGGCAGCCGCTGCTCCGGCGGCTGCCACACGGCGGCCATGTCTCACGGCTGCGGTCGAGCGGTCAGGGGTGGGACGGGTCGTCGGGCAGGGTGAGGGTGGCGAGGGCGCCGCCGTCGGGGTGGTTGGTGAAGGTGAGGCCGGCGCCGATGACGCGGGCGTGGCCGGTGGCGATGGTGAGGCCGAGGCCGTGGCCGCGTCCGCGTTCGGGGGCGTTGGTGCGGAAGCGCTGGGGGCCGCGGGCGAGGAGGTCGTCGGGGTAGCCGGGGCCGTGGTCGCGGACGGTGATCCGGTGGCCGTCGACGTGCAGCCGGATCGGCGCGGTGCCGTGCCGGTGGGCGTTGATCAGCAGGTTGCCGAGGATGCGGTCGAGGCGGCGCAGGTCGGTGCGGACCTGGCGGTCGGCGGCCACGTCCACGTCGACCTCCAGGCCGGTGAGCGTGACGGTGCGGCGCACCGCCCGCTCCAGCGGGACGGGGGCGAAGTCCGGGATCTCGGCGTCGGCGTCGAGGCGGGAGACCTCCAGCAGGTCCTCGACCAGCGAGCGCAGGGCCTGTACCCGGTTCTGGACGAGCTGGGTGGGGCGGCCGGGCGGGAGCAGCTCGGCCGCGGTGACCAGGCCGGTGAGCGGGGTGCGCAGTTCGTGGGCGACGTCCGCCGTGAAGCGCTGCTCGTCCTCCAGCCGCTGGTGCAGGGTGCGGGACATCAGGTCGACGGCGGCGGCGAGGTCGGCGACCTCGTCCTTCCCGTCGACGAGCTCGCCGATCCGGGTGTCCGTCCGGCCGGCGGCGATGCCCCGGGCGGCCGTCGCCGCGGTGCGCAGTCGGCGGCTGATCCGATCGGCGACCAGGACGCCGGCCAGGACCGTGGTGAAGACCGCGGCGACGACGGTGATCAGGATGATCCGGTCGAGGTCGGCGATCGCCTGCCGGTCCTGGGTGAAGTCCACCCGGACGGAGAGCACCCCGGTCTGGACCGGTCGGGCCGCCCACATCGACTCGCCCTGCGGACCGCCGGCGAGCAGCGAGCCCTCGCGGCCGCCGGCCGCGAGCGTCCGCAGCCCCTCGGGCAGCGCCGGGTCGTCCAGGGCGAACCGGTCGGTGACCTCGCCGCGCTTGTAGGTGTCCACGGCCGAGCCGAGCGCGGCGAGCGCGGCGGCGCGGGCCTGGTCCACGTGCTGACGGATCATCGCCTGGTGGACCAGCAGGCCGACGGCCACCGCCACCAGGACGGCGATGGCGGCGACGGCGGTGGCGATCTGACGGCGCAGGGTCATGCCGGACGCCGCAGCTTGTAGCCGAACCCGCGGACGGTCTCGATCCGGCCGGAGCCGATCTTGGCGCGCAGCCGCTGCACGTGGACGTCCACCACCCGGGTGTCGGCGCCCCAGTCGTAGTCCCAGACGCGTTCCAGCAGGGTGGAGCGCTCCAGCACGATGCCGGGCGCGGCGGTGAACTCCAGCAGCAGCCGCAGCTCGGTGGGGGTGAGCGGGACGAGGTGGCCGTCGACGCGCACCTCCATGCTGTCGGTGTCCACCTGCATGCCGTCGAAGCTGCGCAGCGCGGGGGAGGGGGCGTCCGTGGGAACGGCGGTGACGGGGACGGCGGTGGCGGGAACGGCAGCAGGCGCTGCGACGGGGACGGCGGGGTCCACCGGCTCCTCGGGCAGCGCGGGTTCGGCCGGGACCACCCGCACCCGGCGCAGTACGGTGCGGATCCGGGCGACCAGCACGGCGCTCTCGAAGGGCTTGACGACGTAGTCGTCCGCCCCGGCCTCCAGACCGGACACCACGTCGACCGGGTCGGTGCGCGCCGACATCATCAGGATCGGCAGCTGGCTCTCCTCCCGGATCCGGCGGCAGAGGCCGACCCCGTCGAGGAGCGGCAGCATGACGTCCAGCAGGAGGAGGTCGGGGCGCACGGCGTGGAAGGCCTCCAGGCCCTCCAGGCCGTCGGCGGCCGTGGTGACCGGGAAGCCGTAGCGCTCCAGGGCCATCCGGGTGGCCTCCCGGATCACCTCGTCGTCCTCGACGAGCAGGATGTGCGGGTGGGCGGGCGCGGCTGGGGGGTTCATGGCTTCGCTTCCGAGGGAGCCGAGGGCGGGCGGATGGGGACCGGGACGGCCGTCCTCGGGGAGGAGACGCCCGCGCCGGCGCCCGGCTCGGGTATGGCGGGCTTCGGTTGGGCGGATGCGCGGCCGTCGTGCGGGGAGACGGCGGGGCCGGCGCTGGGCGTGCTGGTGGGCGTCTGTGCGCTGCCGTTCGCGGGTCCGCCGCCCGGGCCGGCGATCGGGCCGGTGTCCTCGACCTTCCGCTCCAGCAGGCCGAGCCGGACGCCGTCCCACTGGTAGTGGCTGCTGGTCCGGACGAACGCGCCGGTGGGCTCGTAGAGCCACAGGTCGGATCCCACGGTCGCGGCGCTGAACCCCTTCAGCACCTCGACCTGGAGGATGGGCAGCAGCCGGTCGTCGGCCAGCAGGTAGACGTGCAGGACCACGGGCCCGGGGGTGACGACGGCGACGACCAGTTCGTCCCGCCCGTCGCCGGTGAGGTCACGGAACTCGGGGCTGCGGATGTCGCAGGCGGGGCAGGAGTCCAGGGCGCGCCGCTCCTCCGGGCCCACCGTGGAGTCCTTGGCGAGCACCGTGCGGACGTCGACCGTCCTGATGTCGTGCCCGGGGACGGTCACGTCCGGGACGGGTTGCGGCGCGGCCTGCGTGGCGGCCCCGGCTCCGGTGGCGGGAGGGCGCGGCGGCGGGGAGGCCGCCAGGTCGGGCCAGAGCGGCTGGGCCACCAGCGGCGGTGCCACCGGCTGGGTGGCGCCGTGGTCCTGGAGCCCGCCGGGGGTGGCACGGCCGAGGGCCAGGGCCGCGAGCGTCACGAGGACGGCCAGGGCGGCGAGGGCCGCCACCGGCACGGCGACGGGCCGGCGGCGGGGTGGGGATGCTGCTGCCACGGTCGGTGCTCGTCCTCCTGGTCTGCGGCGATGCGCCGGTTCGTCCCCGCACCGGCTTCGGTGGTAGGTCGCGTGGACGGCGGTCGGTGGTTCCCGTCCCGCCGTCCCGGCCGCCGCGCCGGTTCGACAGTCGAAACGACCCGACGGCCGGGACGACCGGGGCGGCGCGGCGGCTTCAGCCGGTCGCGCCGCCCGGACCGGCCAGGTCCGCCAGGACGATGATGTTGTCCGTCCAGTGCCCGTCCGAGCCGATCCGCCCGCCGCAGGTGATGAGCCTGAGAGCGGGCTCGGGAGTGTCACCGTAGACCGTTTCGGTCGGGAAGCGGTCCTTGGCGGCCTGGAGCAGCGAGCGGACCTTGAAGTCCACGGTGCTGCCGTCCGCGCGCCGCACCTGGATCAGGTCGCCCGGCCGCAGCTTCGGCACGCCGTGGAAGACCGCCGGGCCGTGCGCGGTGTCGTAGTGCCCGATGAGGACGGCGGGGCCGGCCTCCCCGGGCGTCGGCCCGTTGCGGTACCAGCCGACCTCGTCGGCCCGGTCGGCGGCCGGCACTTCTACTGTCCCGTCGGGGTTCAGCCCGAGGCCGGTCACCGGGGCGTCCACCCCGGCGGCCGGGACCAGCAGCCGGGTCGGCGCCGAGGCGGCGAACGGCTTCGGCGCACCGGCCGGGCTCCCGGCGGTCCCTGTGGTCCCCGCGGTTCCGGGGCCTCCCGAGGGCGCGGCCGCCGGGTTGTCGGTACTGCCGTGCACCGAGGGCTCGACCCGCACCACCGGGGTCTGCTGGCCGGACAACGCCACGGTGGTGCCCAGGACCAGGCAGGCCAGGCCCGCCGCACCGAACGCCGTCCGGCGCAGTGTGCCCGGGCCGGGGGAGGCCTTGCGGCGCCGCCGGCTGCGGCCACCGCGCGGGCGGCCGTGGCGGGCCGGCCCGTCGGCGCCGGGCGTGCTGTCGGGCTGCCCGCCGCCCGCCGGGGCCCCGGTACCCACCGGGCCCCCGGCGCCGCCTCCCCGCCCGGTCAAGGGCGGGGGAACGGCGCCGGGGTGCCCGGCGGACTCGGGGCCGGTGTCAGCCGCGCGCACCGGAGCGGCGGCGCAGCATCGCGAAGCCCAGCGCACCGGCGCCGACGGCCGCGACGGCCCCGCCACCGGCCAGCATCAGGCCGTTGCTGTCGGTCTCGCCGGATCCGTCGCCGGCCTGGGCCGCGCCCTTGGGCACCTCACGGACCTGGGCCTTGCCGTCACTGGAGACCCCGGCGCCACCGGCGGCGGGCTGTGCCGTGGGCGCGCCACTGACGACGGGCTGCGCGCTGGGCTTCGCGGTGGGCGTGACAGCGGCGTCCTTGCCCGCGACCGAGGGGGCGGCCGGGGCCGGCCGGGCCGGGCTGGGAGTCGAGGTGGGGGTGGCCGACACGCCGGCACCCGCAGCAGGCGTGGCGGACGGGGTCCCGTCGGCGAAGGCCTGTCCGCCGGTGACGACGGTCAGCAGCGCGCCGCCGGTCAGGGCGCAGACGGCCAGCACGCGGCGGGCGGGGGAGCGGTGGGTACGGCTCCTGCTCATACGGTGTTCTCCTTCGTCATGGACGCCTCCCGGCCGGGGCGGCCGGTGCGTCGTCCATGACGGTAGGAGGCCCGTGTCGCGGTCCCCGGCCGGTCGTGTCACGGCCGCCCATCGGCTGCGTAACGAACCCCGGGGCCCGTTGCGGCCGGGGTGGCGGCGGCGGTGCCTGCGCAGTGGGAGGCCGTCCGGTTGACGCCGCGTCGGGTCGTGGGGGTAACCCCCCTCCCGGCCCGGGGGGCCGCTCCATGGCCCGGGGCCGCGGGCCCGGCCACACTGGCTGCGGTTCGAACAGCGTGGTGGTAGGCCCCAGTTCCGGGGTGGTGGTGGGCGCCGCGAGCAGAGCGCCGGCCGACCGCGCGACGCGCACCGTGCACGTGATGCCGTCCCACCTCCAGCCGATCGGGGTCACCGATGACCAGTACCGCCGCCCGCGCCGCGACCGCCCCCGCCCCGACGAGCAGGAGGGGAGGGCGCGTCCGCTGGACCGTCGTCCTGCTGACCTCGCTCGCGATCGTCGGGTACGCCGTGGGGACGTACGCCCAGGCCGGCCTGCCCATCACCGCGTCGAAGGGCGGCGTGTCCGCCACCTACGCCGAGCGCCCGACGGCCGTCCAAGTCACCTTCTACGTCCACATCGTGACGGCCGCGCTGGCGCTGCTGGTCGGCCCGTTCCAGTTCTCCACCGCGCTGCGCCGGCGATCCCCCGCCGTCCACCGCTGGACCGGCCGCGTCTACGTCTTCGGGGTCGCGGTGGGATCCCTGGCCGCGTTCGTCATGGCGTTCTTCAACTCGGCCGCCTTCAACGGCTTCTTCGGCTTCGGTGGGCTCGCCCTGCTCTGGGCCTGGACCACCTGGCGCGGTTACCGCGCCGTCCGTGACCGTGACCTGCCGAGCCACCGCGCCTGGATGATCCGCAGCTTCGCCCTCACCTACGCCGCCGTCACCCTCCGGTCCTGGCTCGGCGTCCTCATCCTCCTCCAGACGCTCACCGCCCAGGGGCACGTCGACGGCGAGCGCTTCTTCGACAACGCCTACGCCGCCGTCCCGTTCCTCAGCTGGCTGCCCAACCTGATAGTCGCCGAATTCCTCATCCGCCGCCGGGGCCTGCCCGCCTACCGTCTCACTCCGGCCGCCCCGCGGTCCTGAGCCGGACGCGGCGGGCCGGCTCGCGGGAGGGGCGTCGAACCCCCTCCTGCGGAGCGGTATTGGGGAGCCCGCCGCGTCGCCGTGGTCGCGCCGCGGTCAGCCGATGCGGGTGGGGGTGTCGAGGAGGGGGTGGCCGGCGGTGGCGAGGAGGGTGGTGAGGTCGGTGGGGGTGAGGGTGTGGGGGGCGCGGAGGTAGAGCTCGTCGACGGTGGTGCCGGGGAGGGGGTGGGGCTGGCGGGAGAGGACGGCGACGTGCTGGTCGGCCAGGGCGGTGTGGACGCGGGCCAGGCCGTCGGGGGTGCTGCGGGCGGCGGTGCGGACGCGCCACAGGGCCGTCGGGGGCGCGGGGGAGTGGGGGTGGTGGCGCTGGGACCACCAGGTGTGGAAGAGGGCGGTGGAGAGGAGGGCGAGGGCGGCGGCGGCGAGGACCACCGGGCCGTCGGGGCCGCGGACGACGATCTTGGCGACCAGGTCGGCCGCGGTGACCGAGACGAAGACGGCGGCGAGTTCGACGCTGTCGCGGCGCCAACGGTGGGTACCGGCGCCGCGTCGTCGGGCCCGGGGGAGGGTGGGCGTCGGCTGCATGGTCGGGTGCTCCGTGTGCTCCGTCTGCTCCATGACAGCACCCTGCCCGACGGGTGTTTCCTGTCCACGAACCCGCCGTGACCTGGTGGTTAAGGTCGCCGGGCCCGCGTTACGGTTGCAGGTCCGCGGCCGCCGCCTTGACCTCCGCGAGCAGGAGCTCCAGGTCGGCCTCGGTGGTGGCGGCGTTGAGCAGGCAGGCCCGGAGCATCTCGCGGTCGCCGAGACGGGCTCCGGTGACGAAGACCCGGCCGCGCCGCTGGACGGCGGCGGGGAGTTCGCGGTTGAGGGCGTCGACGATGGCCTCGTCGTGCCCGGGGGTGCGGTGGCGGAACGCGACGATGGAGGTCTGGACCTCGGCCAGCAGCTCCAACTCCCGGTCTGTCTCGATCAGTTCACCGAGTCGGCGGGCGATGGCGGTGCAGCGGGCGATGTCCTGGGCGATGCCGTCGCGGCCCTTGTGGGCGATGGTGGCCCAGACCTTGAGCGCGCGGAACGGGCGGGTCTGCTCGGTGCCGTACTCGGAGAACCAGCCGAGCGCGCCGGCCGCCTCGTCGCGCAGGTAGGAGGGGACGAGGCTGAAGGTGGCGCGCAGTTCCTCGGTGTCGCGCACCAGCGCGCAGCCGCAGTCGACGGGCACGCCCAGCCACTTGTGCGGGTCGAGGGCGAGGGAGTCGGCGCGCTCCAGGCCGGCGTAGCGGTGGGCGATGGCCGGGTCGAGCCTGCCGAAGGCCCCGTACGCGCCGTCGACGTGCAGCCACAGGCGCTGCTCGGCGCAGAGGTCGGCGATCGGGTCGAAGTCGTCGACGGCGCCGGTGCCGACGGTTCCGGCCGAGGCGACGACCAGGAAGGGCAGCAGTCCGGCGGCCCGGTCGCGTTCGACGGCGGCCCGCAGTTCGGCGGGGTCGAGGCGGCCGTCCGGCCCGGTGGCGACGGTGCGCAGGTGCCGGCTGCCGAGGCCGAGGAGCTCGGCGGCCTTGCGGACGCAGGAGTGGGTCTCGCCGGTGACGTAGCCGACCAGCGGCGGCAGGCCGGCCAGCCCGTCCTCGCGGACGTCCCAGCCGGCCCGGCGGGCGGCGCGGTTGCGGGCGGCGGCCAGGCACACGATGGTGGCCATCGAGGTGCCGGAGGTGAGCAGGCCGCCGCCGGCCGGGTGCGGGAAGCCGACGAGTTCGGCGATCCAGCGGACCACGGCGCGTTCCAGGTGGACGTCGGCGTGGTCGCCGCCGGCCGAGCTGGGGTTCATGGCGGAGGCGGCGAGGGTGGCGAGGACTCCGGCGGGGGCGGGGGCGGAGTTGACCCAGCCGAAGAAGCGGGGGTGGCCGTTGCCCATCGGGTGGGGGAGGACGTCCTGCCCGATGGCGGTGAGGAGGTCGGCGAGCGGGCGGCCGGCGGCGGGCAGCGGGGCGTCGAGCAGGGCCCGGCGGGCGGTGTCGTCCATCGGCTGCCAGACCGGGCGCCCGGGCAGTTCGACGAGGTAGTCGGAGACGAGGTCGGCGGCGGTGTGCGCGGCGGCGCGGAAGTCCTCGGTGGTCATGATGGCGGCTCTCCGGGGGCGGGGGAGGCGCGGCGTCCTCGGCGCACCCTGATCGTCCGGTCCGGTGGACCGGTCGGCCGATCCTACGGAAAGGGCCCGCGCCGTGCGGCGCGGGCCCTCCAGGTGAGACGGGGCGGTCGGTCCCGGTGGGACGGGCGAGGTCAGTCGAGCGAGCTGGACAGGCCGCCGGCGGAGCGGCAGTAGCCCTGCATCTCCCTGTCGGTGATCTTGGCGCAGAGCCGGCCGGCCGCGCCGTCGTCGGTGTAGTTCACCGTGTAGTAGCTGACCAGGCCCTCGGCGCAGGCCTTGCGCTGCCAGCCGTCGGCGGCGGTGCCGCACTGCTGGGCGGCCCAGTCCTCGCGGTCGAGGTTGTACTTCATCGTCCGCGAGCCGACGCCGCGGCTGCAGTCGGTCGCCCCGCCGCTGGCCTTGCCGTTGAGGCACCACTTGAGGGCGTCGGCGTAGACCTCGGGGTGGTTCGGGTAGTCGTGCGAGGAGAGGTAGAAGGTCGGGGCGTAGAAGAAGCACGCGGACTGGAACAGGGCCGGCTGGTCCTTGCACGGGTACAGCGGGTCCTGGGCGAGCTTGTCGGCGGGCAGGTTCGCCTTGGCCTTCTCGTCCTCCTCGTCCGGGCCGAAGAGCTGCATGAACAGTCCTTCGGAACAGCGGATCTTGTTCTGGTCGCTGGGGAACTTGCTGCACAGCTCGCGCGCCTTGGGGACGTCCTGCTTGGCGACGAACATGGTGCCGTGGCCGACGCCGTGGATGCACGGGCCGGTGTTCTTGGGCGCGCAGAGCTTGAGCAGGTCCACCTCGGGCTGGGCGGAGGCGTTGAGCATCTCCTCGACCGCGCCGTGCAGGTAGCCGGCCGCGCAGGTCTCGTGCGGGAAGGAGATGACCTTCTGGAAGTCGGCGTTGAAGCGCTTGACCGCCGCGTGGCCGAGCTCGTGCGCGATCGGGTGGCAGAAGCGCACGGTGTACGGCTTCTCCTTGGTGATCTTGTCGAGGTCGGCGAGCGCGACGCCGGGGTCGCTGGCGTCCATCTCGGCCATCAGCTTGTTGCGCAGCGTCGAGCGGGTCCACACCGCCGGGTCGCCGGTCGGGGTGGCGCTCGCGGCCGCCGGCGCGACGCCGGGCGCGGCGGCGCCGGAGCCCGCGGTGGCGGCCGGGGTCGTCGCCACGGTGGCGGTCGCGGGCGACCAGTCGGTGACGGCCACCGACCCGAGGCCCAGGACGCCCAGGAGCAGGGCGGTGAGAATCGCGAATACCCGCGGTTGCATGAGGTGATCCCCCGGCGGATCGAGGTGGACGGTTCGCTCCCATCCTGACGGCACGCCGGCGGGAATCCGCGTTATCGCCCGCCATTCGGGAGGTGTCGGCGACGCTACCGCACCGTCCGACGCCCGGGCGCGGCGGGTTGGTTCCGGATGATCACCCGGGATTCGTCACCCGGATCAATCACCCGAACGGCGCAGCGGCCCGCCGTCGCGGCCGCCGCGCCGCCCGGGGCGGCCCGCCGTCAGATGTCCAGCGTCACCTGGTAGTCCGTCAGCCAGGTGTGCAGTTCGAGCGCGAAGTCGACGGCCAGCCGGACGGACTGCGGGTCGGTGCCCGGATCGAGCGCGTCGGCGAGGCGCCGCCGGTCGAGCAGGGCGAGCGCCGGGGACTTCTGCTCGGCGGCGAGCCGGGCGAGCTCGGCCCGCAGCAGCGCCGGGTAGTGCGGGTCCTCGGTGACCGGGTACGGGCTCTTCACCCGGTCGGCGACGGCGTCCGGCAGCACGTCCCGGACGGCGGCGCGCAGCAGGCTCTTCTCCCGGCCGTCGAAGTGCTTCATCGCCCACGGCGTGTTGAAGACGTACTGGACCAGCCGGTGGTCGCAGAACGGCACCCGCACCTCCAGACCGTTGGCCATGCTCATCCGGTCCTTGCGGTCGAGCAGGATGCAGACGAAGCGGGTCAGGTGGAGGTACGAGATCTCGCGCATCCGCCGTTCCAGCGGATCGGCGTCCGGCAGGTGCGGGACTTCGGCGAGTGCCTCGTGGTAGCGGGCCCGCCGGTAGCCGGGCAGGTCGAGCTCGGCGAGCAGGCCGGCGTCGAGCAGGTGTTCGCGCGGTCCTGTGCCCTGGCCGCCGAGGCCGGTCAGCGAGACCGCCCAGGGGAAGTCGTCGGCGGCGACGGCCTTCGGGTCGTGGAACCAGCGGTAGCCGCCGAACAGTTCGTCCGCGGACTCGCCCGACAGGGCGACGGTGGACTGGCGGCGCACGCCCTGGAAGAGCAGCAGCAGCGAGATGTCCATGTCGCCGAAGCCGCCGGGCAGGTCGCGGGCGCGCAGGACGGCGTCCCGCTGGGCGAGGTCGGTGAGCGCGGCGGCGTCCAGCTCGATCACGTTGTGGTCGGCCCCGACGTGCTCGGCCAGCAGCCGGGCGTACGGGCCGTCCAGGGTCGGCCGGACCTCGCTGGCGTGGAAGTTCTCGCTCTGGCCGGCGAAGTCGACGGCGAAGGAGCGCACCGGGCCGGCGCCCTCGGCCCGCAGGACCCGGGCGGCGAGGGCGGTGACGGCGCTGGAGTCCAGGCCGCCGGAGAGCAGCGAGCAGAGCGGGACGTCCGAATCGAGCTGGCGGTGGACGATGTCGTCCAGCAGGGCCCGGACGGTGGCGACGGTGGCCTCCAGGGTGTCGGTGTGCTCGCGCGCCTCCAGCGCCCAGTAGCGGCGCACCGACACGCCCTCGCGGCGGACCCGGACGACGTGCCCGGGCCGGACCTCGACGATGCCCCGGTAGGGGGTGATGCCCGGGGTGCGGGTGAAGGCGAGCAGTTCGCGCAGCCCGTCCAGGTCGACCACCGGGCGGACGGCGGGGTGGGCCAGGATGGCCTTCACCTCGGAGCCGAAGATCACGCCGTCGGGGGTGAGGTGGTAGTGCAGCGGCTTGACGCCCATCCGGTCGCGGACCAGCAGCAGTTCCTCGCTGCGGGCGTCCCAGATCGCGAAGGCGAACATCCCGTTGAGGCGTTCGGCCAGGCCCTCGCCCCACTCCAGGTAGGCGTGCAGCACGACCTCGGTGTCGCTGCGGGTGCGGAAGCGGTGTCCGGCCGCCTTCAGTTCCGCGCGCAGCTCGCGGTGGTTGTAGACCTCGCCGCTGTAGGTGAGCGCCGCCAGCAGCCGGCCGTCGTGCTCGACGGTCATGGGCTGGACGCCGCCCTCCAGGTCGATCACCGCGAGGCGGCGGTGGCCGAGGGCGGCGTGTCGCTCCAGGTGGACGCCGCCGGCGTCCGGGCCGCGGCAGATCTGGGTGGCCGTCATGGCGTCGACGACGGCCCGTTCGGCGGTGAGGTCACGGTTGAAGGCGACCCATCCGGTGATCCCGCACATCAGCAAGCCTCCGGTCTTCCGCTACGTATGCGGAAAATGACGCTACGTGTCGGAGGGTGCGGCTACAAGGGTGCGTCGGGAAGGGGTCGGAAGGGGCTCGGGAGGACGATGTGACTGGTTGTTTGAGCTGAAAGTCGTAAAGTCTGCCCGATTTCGGGCAGGATTCTTGGCCCCGGAGGCGGCGCGGCCTAGGCTCCTCACTCGTGCCGAGCTCACCCCACCCTCACGACGACCTCCTCGCCCACCTCACCCGGACCAGCCCGCTCGGGCCCCGGGAGGCGGCGCGGGTCGTGGCGGAGGTGCTGGCGTACTTCTCCGAGAGCACCGAGGAGTACGTCCGCCGCCGCCACGGCGAGCTCCAGGCACGCGGACTGACCAACGAACGGATCTTCACCCGGCTCGCCGAGGAACTCCCCGCCCGCCGGGTCGCGGCACCCGAGCTCTCGGCCCGCCAGCTGCGCCGGATCGTCTACGGCTGAGCGCTGCCGGGGCGGGGGCGCGGCACTGGCGCATTCGCAGCACTCGCGGCATTCACGGCACTTACGGCACTTACGGCATTCATGAAGAGGAGACCACGCATGTGCGGAATCGTGGCCTACATCGGCCCCAAGGACGCGACCCCCTTCCTGCTGGAGGGCCTGGCCCGGCTGGAGTACCGCGGCTACGACTCGGCCGGCGTGGCCGTCACCGGGCGCACCGGCGGGCTCAAGGTCCGCAAGGTCAAGGGCCGGGTCGCCGACCTGGCCGCCGCCGTCCCGGCCCGGTTCAAGGGCGGCACCGGCATCGGCCACACCCGCTGGGCGACTCACGGCGTGCCCAGTGACGCCAACGCCCACCCGCACCTGGACGGCGCCGAGCGGATCGCCGTCGTCCACAACGGCATCATCGAGAACGCCGACGAACTGCGCGCCAAGCTCACCGCCGACGGCGTCGTGTTCCGCTCCGAGACCGACACCGAGGTGCTCTCCCACCTGATCGCCGCGCACGTCGGCGAGGGAGTCGAGCTGGAGGACGCGGTGCGCGCCGCGCTCGGCCGGGTGGTCGGCACCTACGGCATCGCGGTGCTCGACGCCGAGCAGCCGGACCGGATCGTGGCCGCCCGCAACGGCAGCCCGATAGTGCTCGGCCTCGGTGAGAAGGAGATGTTCGTCGCCTCCGACGTCTCCGCCCTCGTCCGCTACACCCGCCAGGTCGTCCACCTGGAGGACGGCGAGCTGGCCACCGTCCGCGCCGACGGCTTCCGCACCTTCACCACCGACGCCCGCACCACCCACCACCAGCCGTCCACCGTGGACTGGGAGATCGACTCCTACGACACCGGCGGCTACGAGCACTTCCTGCTCAAGGAGATCCACGAGCAGCCCGGCTCGGTCGAGCGCACGCTCAGCGGCCGGCTCGACGAGCGCTTCTCCACCGCGCACCTCGGCGGCCTCAACCTGGACGCCCGGGAGCTGCGCGAGATCCGCCGGGTGAAGATCCTCGGCTGCGGATCCGCCTACTACGCCGGCGAGATGGGCGCCCAGCTGATCGAGGAACTCTCCCGCATCCCCGCGCACAGCGAGCCCGCCTCCGAGTTCCGCTACCGCAACCCGGTGATCGAGGCGGACACGCTCTACATCGCGGTCAGCCAGTCCGGCGAGACCTACGACACGCTGGCCGCCGTCCAGGAGATCAAGCGCAAGGGCGGCCGGGTGCTCGGCGTCGTCAACACCGTGGGCAGCGCCATCGCCCGCGAGTGCGACGGCGGCATGTACCTGCACGCCGGGCCGGAGATCTCGGTCGCCTCCACCAAGGCCTTCACCTCCACCGTGGTCGCCTTCGCGCTGCTCGCCCTGCACTTCGGCCGCATCCACGACCTGTCGCCCGCAGACGGCCGCCGGATCGTCGCGGCCCTGAAGGCGCTGCCGGACCAGATCCGCGAGGTGCTCGCGCAGACCGAGGCCATCGCCGAACTCGCCGCCGAGTACGCCGGATCGGCGGGCATGATGTTCATCGGCCGGGTCCGCGGCTACCCGGTCGCCCGGGAGGGCGCGCAGAAGCTCAAGGAGATCTCCTACGTGCACGCCGAGGCCTACCCGGCGAGCGAGCTGAAGCACGGTCCGCTGGCGCTGATCAGCCCCGAACTGCCCACCGTCGCACTCGTCCCGGACGACGAACTGCTCGACAAGAACCTCACCACCCTCGGTGAGATCAAGGCCCGCTCCGGCCGCGTGATCGCCATCGCGCACCGCCGCCCCGAGGACAAGCTCGCCGACCACTGCGTCCTCGTCCCCAAGAGCGAGCCCGAGCTCGACCCGCTGCTGCTCAACATCCCGCTCCAACTCCTCGCCTACCACGCCGCCGTGGCCCTCGATCGCGATGTCGACAAGCCGCGCAACCTGGCGAAGAGCGTGACGGTGGAGTAGGGCGCCTCCGAGAAGTGACGGCCCGGCGGGTGGGACGGCTTTCCTGATGTTCGGCAGCTCAGCAGCTCAGCGGCTCAACGGGTCAGCAGATCAGGAGGAAGGCGTCCCACTCCTCGGCGGCGTCGCCGGTGCCCGCCGAGGACGCCCGCGCAGCGGTACGGACACGGGCACGGGCGTGGGCGTGCAGGGCGAGGGCCGCGCCTGCCGTCCCCTCCAGGAGGCCGGGCGGGTCTCCGGTGCCGAGTGCCGTGTCGAGCCGGCTCGCGACGGTGGCGGCGAGCGCGGGCAGGCGGGCGGTCAGTTCGGCGGAGCCGGAGTCCTCGGCCATCCGCTGGGCGATCCGCAGCAGGCCGCCGGTGCCGTGGCAGAGTCCGGGGCCCTGGAGGTTCCAGCCGGCGGGGTCGCGCAGCGTGTCGGTCAGCGCCGCGACGGCGGTGGTCCGCCAGTCGGAGCGGCCGCGGGCCGCGCCCGCCAGGAAGAGCGCGCGGGCCGCACCGGGGGTTCCGTAGCACCAGGCCGCCCGCGTCGGCTGGTCGGCCGGCAGCCGGCCGGCCTCCTCGTCCTCGACGCGTACGGTCATCGGCCAGGAGCCGCCCACGCCGGGCCGACCCATGGGCCCCGACGCGGCCGGCGGGACGGGCCTGACCGGATCGACCGGGGCGCCCTGATCGACCGGGTCGACCGGGCCGGGGATCCGCCGGGCGGCGAGCCAACTCGCCAGCGCCTCGATCGCCTCGTCCTGCCCGGGCACCTCCACACCGCGCAGCCCGGCCAGCGCCAGGAGGGCGAGTGGGCCCGGGACCCCGTGGGCCAGGCCCAGGTTGAGGTGCCCCCGGGGGAACCCGGGATCCGCGCCGGGCAGCCCCGGTCCACCGGCGGTCCACCAGCGCGGCAGCACACCGCCGGTCGGCTCGGCCAGCGCGACCAGCGCGGTGAGCAGGTCGGCCAGTGCCGGTCCGGCCGGCTCCAGCGCGAGCAGCAGCCGGCCCAGGCCCGCCGCGCCCGAGACGGCGTCGAAGGTGTGTGCGCGCAGGCCCGTGCCGGCGGCCAGATCGGCGCGCAGGTCGGCGACGCGCCCGGCCGCGGCCTGCCGGACCCGGGGCGTCAGCCCGTCGAGCAGCGTGCGGTACTCGCCGGGGCGCCGCGCCATGGTGCGGGCGGCGAAGGCGATCGCGGCGGCGCCGGAGAAGAGCCCGCCGCCCCGCATCGCCCCGGGGGCTTTCACGGCGGCCGCGAGGTGCCCGTGCGCGGCGCGGCGCAGCGCGGCGTCGTCCTCGCGGTCGGCCAGTACGGCGAGCGCGAGCGCGGCGCCGCTGCGGCCGGCCCCGAGCGCGTGCGCCGCTGGGGGCGGCGCGGACGCCGAGGGCGTCGTGGTGTCGGTGGCCGGTTCTTCGAGCGCACCGGGCCTGCTGAGCGACTCGGCCACGGCGCGGATCGGATCCGTCGTGTTCATCGCCCCTCCCGCGGGCTGGAGCGGCGGGCCCGGTGGGCCTCGACGGCGCCTCGGGCCAGTGCGTAGGCCCGGCGTTCGGCCTCGCGGTCGATCCCGATCAGCCGGTTGTGGCCCATGTGCAGCAGCGAGGCCAGCACCGGGTCGGCCGACGACGGCTCCACCCGGGACGCGTACCGCGCGAGTGCGACGGCCCGCTGCCGCCAGGCGTCGGCCAGCGCGGGGTCGGCGGGCAGCAGGCCGCCCGCCGGGACGGTCGGCCCGTCGGGGCCGATCGCCCGCAACGCGGCCGCGCGCTGGGCCCGGAACGCCTGGTGGTGGCGCTCCGACTTCGGATACACCCCCGCCAGCCAGGTCCCGACCGAGGGCACGCCGGGGACGGCCGGCGCGACGGCCTGCCGGTCGGCGGGGAGGTCGGCGGGGAGGTCGGCGGGGAGGTCGGCGGGGAGGTCGGTGCGGCCCTCGGACCCGTCCTCAGGAACGCGGTCTCCCGCCCGCTGCCCCGCCGACTGCCCCGCGCGGCCGGCCAGGAAGGCCTGCGCGGTGCCGGCGAGGTTCACGGCGGCGAGCAGGTCCCGGGAGAGCGAGCGCTCCGCCCGGGCCAGTCGCAGCGCCGCCAGCGCGACCAGGCTGTCGGCCTGGAAGACCCGCTCGGCGTCGGCGAGCACCTCGGCGCCGCCGTAGCGGTCGGTCTCCGGCGCGTACCCCTCCAGGCGCAGGTCGGCGGCGAGCCCGGCCCGGTGCAACTCCCGCACCCAGTCGTGCACGGTGGGCAGCAGTCGGGCGGCGAGGACCGGCGGCGCACCGTGGAAACGCAGCCGCAGATGCGGCGCGGAGTCCTGATAGCGGATGAAGAACCAGCGGTCCACGTCGGCGGGCAGGGCGTCGAGCAGCCGGGGCAGGTGTTCGACCAGGATCTCCTCCTGGCGCGCCTCGGTGGCCGCCAGCCGGGCGAACAGCCAGGATCCGCCGGGGAGTTCGACGGTCCGGTCGCGCCGGGCGGGCAGCGGGCGGCGAGGTCCGGACGCGGTCGGCCCGGTCGTGCTGCGGCGCAGCGGGACCACCAGTTCGGCGGTCCGCGCACCATCCGGTCCGCACAGCCAGCCGCCGTCGCCGGCCGGGTTGGGGTCCTCCTGGAGCACGGTGGGCTCGGCGGACCGCGCCTGGCTGTGCAACAGCCGCCGGTGCCACGGGAGGTCGAGGTCCAGGCTGATCCGCTGGTCGCCGCTGATCAGGCGGACGGCGGCCGGCACTCCCCAGCGTCGGCGCCAGCGGGCCAGGCCCTCGTCCCACTGCTCGAACGGGGCGGAGGCCGCCGGGACGGGCGCGGTCAGCCGCCAGGTGGCCGGGGCCAGCACCACCCGGCCCCGGCGGACGCGCGGCAGCACGGGCGCGCTGCTCGCCGCCCCCCAGTCCCAGGGCTGCCAGGGCCGTTGCCCGGTCAGCGTCACCTCCTGGAGGAAACGGGCCGCGTTGGGCGCACCGCTGCGCAGGTTGAGCACGTGATGGGTGGCGACGCGGACCTCGCGGCCGAGGTGGCGGGAGTACACCGCGAGCCGGTCGGGGTCGGCCAGCACGACCAGGTCGTCCAACGGCAGTACGGAGGGGCCGCCCGGGTCGGCGAAGGCGCTGACCACCACCCGGTGGTCGAGCCAGCGCGGGGTCAGGGCGATGTTGGCATGGCGCGCGCGGTACGGGGTGAACTCCAGGTGCGCTTCGAGTGCGCCGTCGGCGCCGGATCCGGTGGGCCCGGTGGACCGCACGGACCCGGCGGCCTCGGCCAGCAGTGCCCCGCCGGCCACCGCGGGGTCGCCCGCCGACCGGCCCGGGTCTGCGCCCGGTTCGGCACCCGGGCCGCGGTCGCCCCCCGCGCCCGCGAGCAGGGTGGCGAAGCGGCCGAAGGTGGCTCCGGCGCGGTCACTGCCGGCGACGGGGGAGAGCACGAGCCGGAAGTCCCCGGCGTCCAGCGCCTCCAGGGAGTCCGCCGCCAGTTCGGCGTACAGCTCCAGGGAGGCGGGCGGGGTGTCGACGGCGCCGCCCGCCTCGTCGCGCGGCGGGGCCAGCCGGGCCAGCAGGTCGTCGTCCAGGAGCACTTCGGGCAGCGCGCCGTCCGGCTCCCGGTCGGCGAGGGCGCCCGCCGCCAGTTCGGCCAGCAACCGGTCGCGGGCCGCGTCGGCGTCGGTGCGGGCCCGGGCGGGCTGGGGGTTGGCCGTGCCGCGGGGGCCGGCCGGGCGCCGGTAGCCGGCCGGCGGGCCCAGGCCGGTGTCGGGGTCGAGCAGTTCGGCCAGCGGGACGGGGCTGTCCGTGCCGTACCGCTCGACGAACTCCGCGTGGTACGCGCGCAGGTGCTCGGGCCCGGGGGCCGGCGGCGACAGGCGCCAGAGGAGCGCGGCGGTCCGCTCCAGCTCGGTGCGGACCTGGTCCGGCAGGACCACCTCGGCGTCCAGGGCGAGATCCGCGTGGAGCGGGCGGTCGGCCGGGGCGAGCCGGGTCATCCGGGTCCGGAGCTCGCGCAGCAGGTCGGTGGCCTGCCCGCCGGGCAGGGCGGCGGCCTGCGCCAACGCGCTCCGGACGGCCGCCAGTTCGGGGTGCACCGGGTGGTCGTCGGGTATCCGGTCGAGCACATGGCCGAGCAGGTCGGTGCTGTCCGCCGGAGGCGTCAGGTCGGTGAGCAGGAAGCCCTGGCCGACCAGCGAGCGGACCAGGGCCGCGACGGCCTCGGCCGGGGCCGTGGGGAAGTCGGCGGTCAGCGCGGCCAGCAGGTCGCAGTGCCGGACCGGCTCGGCGGCGGCCCGGATCGCGGCCCGGACGACGGCGGTGGCCCGTACGGTCCGTTCGGCTACCGGCTCCGCCTCGGCACCGGTACCGGCGGCGGGCCGACGCTCGGGCAGGTACGGCAGCACCAGGCGACCGCCGCGCAGCCGGGCCTGCTGGTCCACGGCCAGCCGCAGGCCGGGCAGCACCGCAGGGTCGGTCCGCAGCCGGTCGAGCAGCGGGAGCAGCCAGCCGAGGTCGGGCCGCAGGGCGCGGCGGTCGGCCCCGCCCCAGCGGACCTTGGCCGCCGCGCCGAAGCGCGCCGGCACCACCGCGGCCATCAGCCCGAACGGCGTCGGCCGGGTGGCCATCCGCAGCCGGTAGCGGCTGACCGCCTCGGCCGCCCGGCGCAGCGCGGCCGGGCGGGGCACGGTGCCTGCGGCGACCTGGTCGAGCAGGTCGGCCAGGGAGGGGCTGGAGAGCTCGATCGCCTCGCGCAGGGCCGGGTCGGCGGCGGCCTCGGCGAGGTGCGCCAGGAGCGCGGTGCCGGCGGACCCCGGCGCGGGGTGCGCGGGGTCGGCCGGGACGGTGTGACGGTGCGAGCGCGGCAGCGCGGGTGTCCGCAGCAGGACCGGGCCGGTCGCGGTGAAGAGTCCGTCCTGGGGCGCTCCGTGCGTCTCGACCACTGTGCTCCTCGTGCCTCGGTGCCTGATGCCACACGCCCCGTACCGATGCCGCCACGCGGCTCGCACTCCTGACGGCGGGTCGGGTCGTGTCTACCCCGGCGATCGAAAACTGTCCACCATCGATCGAACTGTTTCGATTTTTGGCTGAGTTAATCCATTCATCCGTGCAGAACCATTGCTGGGCCCATGCAGGAGTGCCTAACGTCCGCTGCAGTCCGCCGCGGTCAACCGTGGCACTGACGAAGGGAGGCCCTCATGGCCGACGACATGCTGGAGCTGTTCGACCTTGACGTGCAGGACCTGGTCTCGACCGAGCTCGGCGAGCAGGAGGAGTCCGCGTTCAGCATCTCCTGTGAGGGGTCCTGCACCCGTCCGTGGTGCATCTAGTCCGGTAGCAGTACCGGCACTACGGGGCGCGGTTGCCCGGACCGTCTGGTCCGGGCAACCGCGCCCTCGTGCGTTCAGGCCCCGCCCGGTCTCGGCCCGGCTCAGCCGTCGGCGGCCAGCGGTCCGTGACCCGGCACCGCCTGACCGTCGTCCGTCACCGGCGCGGGCAGCGGCCCCCGGGCCAGCCGCAGCAGCTCCTGCGGGGTCAGTTCGGCCAGCCGGGCGCGGCCCAGTCGCAGCACCTCCGCGGCCGTGTCCAGCAGTTCCGCCGGTGTCGCCGGGCGCTCCGGCAGCCCGGCCGCCCAGTCGCCGCCGGCCAGCCACTCGCCGATGGCGCCGCGCAGCTGCCCCGTGCCCGCCTCCCGGATCGTGAACGAGAGGTGCACCGACAGGCCCTGGTGGCCCGTCGCGGTGTGTGGTGCCCCGCGCGGCACGTACAGCACCTCGCCCGGCCCGAGCACCGAGTTGAGCGCCACCGCGCCGGGTTCGGGGGCCAGCCCCGGGCGCCAGCGCCCGTCGGCGGGGGCCTCGTGGACCGTCCACTCCTTCTTTCCCGCGAGCTGGACGACCAGCACGTCCGCGTCGTCCCGGTGCACGTCCAGTCCGCGCCGGCCGGCACCCGTCGCGAAGCAGAACGCCTCGGTCCGACGGCCCAGTTCGACCGCGATGTCGGTGGCCAGCGCGCGCACCGGCGCGTGCCACTGGTCCAGCTGCGGCAGCAGCAGCGTGGCGCCGTCGGCCAGCAGGGCGGCGATCCGGTCAGGGTCGGCGAAGCCCTCCTCCCGGCGCCCGGCGACCACCCGGGTCGTGCAGAACTCCGCGGGCGGTACGACCGCACCCGCCCGGACCATCTCGACGTAGGGCACCCGCAGCAGTCCGCCGCGCAGCGCCTCGTCCAACTCGCCCGGCCGGGGCAGCCCCGCCGGCCAGCCCGCGGTGCGGAACACCTGCGGCCGGCGTTCTTCCAGCGCCTCGGCGAACGTCGCCGCGTCGCCCACCAATTCGGTCAGAACTCGTCCCATCGTCCATCCCTCCGTCCAGCGGCCCACCACCGGTCGACCGTCGCATAACCTACGGATGAACATCTGAGTCGGGTTCAGCGAGAATCCGCCGACCAGCCCGGGATCGGCCAGCTTCGCGCCACGGGGCGACCACCGCGATGCGCTGCGGCGGCCCGTCGCGGGCGGACGGGCCGAGGGGTGAAGCGGGCGGGCGGCGCCGGCGCCGGCTCCTGACCTGCGAGTCCCGCCGCCCCAGGTCGGGAGGCCGGCGGCGGCGGGCGCGGCCCGTTCTTGCGACAGCCCGTCCGCCCTCCGGCGCGACAGGCGGCGACGCCGGGGCGCCGGCCGTCCCGCACCCCCCTGAGGGCGTCGGCGAGCCGTTCCGATCGCCTGTGACGAGCGTCACACTTCAGCCCCGGTCGGCCGGGCGGCGCCGCCCGGAAGGTCCCGGACAGCGCCGCCGGTGCGTCACACGGTGGCCGTCAGTGCACCTCGGCGCACCCTCAGCGCGCCGTCTGCGGGACGCGCTGGCCCGGGACGGCCGGCCTGGCGGCCGTGCGGCCGACGGCCGGGGCGGCGCCCAGGGCGGTGCCCCGGGTCTCCTCGGCCCACAGCACGCACACCAGCAGGCCGACCACGGTGGTGCCGGCCGCGATGAGCATGGTCGGACCGGTGCCCAGTCCGGACAGCGACAGCGGCAGCAGGTAGGTGCCGACGGCCGCGCCGATCCGGCTCACCGAGGTCGCCACACCCACCGCCGTCGCCCGGATCTCGGTGGGGAACAGCTCGTTGGGGTAGGTCCAGTCGAGGACGTTGGGCCCGCCGCACAGGAAGGCGTACGCGCACAGCGCCGTCAGGGCGACGGCCGCCGGGGCGGTGGGCCACACGCCCAGCAGGGCCAGCGGGACGGCCATCAGGGCGAACGACCAGATGATGACGGGGCGCCGGCCGCGGGTGTCGATCAGGCGCAGGGCCGGGTAGCAGCCGAGCAGGAAGACGAGGCTGATCAGCCCGGTGCCCAGGGTCTCCATCACGGTGCCGCCGGGCATGCCGAAGGAGGAGAGGATCTGCGGGCCGAAGGTGAGCATCGCGAACAGCGGGCCGACCTGGCAGAGGAAGAACAGGCCGCAGAACAGGGTGCGGCGCCGGTAGGGCGGGGTCATCAGCAGGCGCAGCCCGCCGGGGCGGCCGCGCTCGGCCGGGTCGGGCATCAGCTCGCGGCCGTCCACCCGTACGCCGAGGTGCTTCTCGACCACGCGCACCGCGTCGCCGACCCGCCCGTGCGCGGCCAGCCAGCGCGGGGACTCCGGCGTGCCGCGGCGGATCACCAGGAACACCACGCACAGCACCGTGGAACTCGCGAGCATCCACCGCCAACTGCCGGGCCCGGCCAGCTCCAGGAACGCGTAGCCCACCACGTAGGCGAGCACGGAGCCGGCGTACCAGGCGATGATCTGCTGACCGAGCAGCCGCCCGCGCTGTTTGGCGGGCAGCCACTCGGCGAGCAGGGAGGTGGCGATGGGGTAGTCGGCGGCCACGGCCATGCCGAGCACGAAGCGCAGCACGGCGATCGCCCACACCGTGTCGACCCAGAAGGAGAGCACCGAGCAGGCGACCATCACGAGCAGGTCGGCGGTGTACATCACCTCCCGGCCGATCCGGTCGGTCAGCACGCCGAAGAGCGCGCCGCCGACGAACATGCCCACCAGCGCGGCGGCGCCGATCAGGCTGACCTCCGCGGTGGACAGGCCGAGCTCGGGTCGCATCCCGATCAGGGCGACGCCGACGATGCTCAGGATGTAGCCGTCGAGCAGCGGTCCACCGGAGCAGGCGAGGGCCAGTCTCCGGTGGAAGGCGGTATACGGGGCGTTGTCGATGGTCTGGGACATGTGCTGGGGGTCCTCCGGAGCGTACGGCGGCGGATGGCCCGCTCACCGTGCGCCGGGTAGACGGCAGGGAAAGACGCCGTCCGGCGGACGGCGCCATCACCCGCTCACACCGGGCGACCGTCCACGGTTGCCCGGGTGCGAGGGGGCCGCCACCGGGCCGAAGGTCGGCCGGATTCGCGACCAAGGTCCCGAAGCGGACAGGACCTCGGACCGTGTCGCGACCCCGCCCGCCCAGTCCTGCCGGGCCCTGTCGCCGTCCGGGCGCCCGCCGGCCCGCCGGGCGTGACCCTTCTCACCCGGAGGCCCCCGAGGGCCCCGATCGTGTGACCGGCGCCACATCGCACCGGTCGATGTCCGGGGGGATTCACCGATCGGGCCGCTCGGGCGCTGCGAATTGATCGGCCGGCGGGGGAGGGCGGGTCGGCCCGGCGGCGGGCCGGCCGTGACGAGCTCCGGCGCCGCGCCGGGAAAGGCCGGAGGCCCGGACCGCGAGCTGCGGTCCGGGCCTCCGGACAGGATCTGGGCCGGGCGTCGTTACGAGCCGGCCGTGGCCGCTTCCAGGGTGGTCGCCATGATCGGGCTGGTGAACGTGTTCGTCGCGTCGCCCGAGGAGGGGTGGTAGGAGCCCCACTTGAGGTAGTTGCGGTCGCCGTCCCAGGTGGTGCCCGTGAAGGTGTCCGAGCCGGTGGTGAAGGTCTGCTTCACGCCGTCGAACCAGAAGTCGATGGTGCCGTCGGTGCGGCCCAGGCGGATCTTCAGCGCGTACGAGTGCCACTGGCCGTTGGTGGTCGGCGCCGTCCACAGCGAGTGCGCGACGTGGTCGGTGTCCCACTCCTGGAGGCGGATGCGTCCGGTCGTCGCGTCGATCTCGATCGGGTGGTTCGCCGTGTCGGTGCTCGGCGAGCACTTGAGCTGGAAGACGTAGCGGCTGTTGGAGTCCTGGATGTCGACCTTGGACGACCAGCCGAGGTAGAAGGTGTCGCCCTCCTTCAGGTTGGGGCTGAGCGTCTCGCAGCGCTCCTCGCCCGCGGCCTGGAACGCCCGCCACACACTGCCCTTGGCGGGGTCCTTGACGACGCCGAAGTTCCCCGACGCGCACTGGACGGAGGCGAAGGAGGACGGGCCCTTGCTGGTGCTCGGGGTCCAGAGGACCTTGCCCGCCGCGGCGGCCCCGGTCGGGCCGGCGACGACGGCGGAACTGCTCGCGGTGGCCGAGCCGCAGGAGATCGCGAGCGTGGCGAGGGCCACGGCGCCGACGGCGACCTTGCGGTGGTGCGACAGAAGGGACATGCCTCTCCCGGGGGGATGAGTGGCCGGAACGGACGCGCCCGGGCCGGCCGGCCCGGGTGCACGGAGCGATTCGACCACCTGACGGCCCGTCGGGCCAGGCGGAAGCACGGGCGGAAGTACCTTTCGGTCACTTCCGCCGGTCGGCTCCAGCCGTAGCCGTAGCCGTAGCCGTAGCCGTAGCCGTAGCCGTAGCCGAGGGCGCCGCCACGGCCACGGCCACCGCCCCGCTTACGGGGTGCGCCGCTGCGCCCCGCCCGACTCGCCGTCCTCGCCGGACCCCTCGTCGTAGGAGGAGGTGCCCTCGTCCAGCAGCGGCTCCTGCGTCTTGAGGTGTGCGGGGGCCAGCGCCCGCAGCGTGTGGTAGCCGGTGATGACGACCAGGGTGCCCAGCGCGATGCCGCTGAGGCTGAAGGTGTCGGTGAACTTCAGGGTGACGTTGCCGATGCCGATGATGATGCCCGCGGCGGCCGGCACCAGGTTCAGCGGGTTGCGCAGGTCCACCTTGGACTTGATCCAGATCTGCGCGCCGAGCAGGCCGATCATGCCGTACAGGATGACGGTGATGCCGCCGAGCACCCCGCCGGGGATCGCGGCGACGACGGCGCCGAACTTCGGGCAGACGCCGAACAGCAGCGCGAAGCCGGCCGCGGCCCAGTAGGCGGCGGTGGAGTAGACCCGGGTGGCGGCCATGACGCCGATGTTCTCGGAGTAGGTGGTGTTCGGCGGGCCGCCGAGCGCGGTGGAGAGCATGGAGCCGACGCCGTCGGCGGAGATCGCGACGCCGAGCTTGTCGTCCAGGGTCTGGCCGGTCATCTCGCCCACGGCCTTGACGTGCCCGGCGTTCTCCGCGACGAGCGCGATCACCACGGGCAGGGCGACCAGGATCGCGGACCACTGGAAGGAGGGGCCGTGGAAGGCGGGCAGGCCGATCCAGTCCGCCTTGCCGACGTCCGACAGGTCCAGGCGCCAGTGGTCGGTGAGGTGGCCGCCCGCGTTCACCGAGTGGATCTTGCCGAAGACCTGGTCGAACAGCCAGGAGATCCCGTACCCGAAGAGCAGTCCGAGGAAGATCGCCACGCGCGACCAGAAGCCGCGCAGGCACACCACGGCCAGACCGGTGAACAGCATCACCAGCAGCGCCGTCCACTGGTCCTGCGGCCAGTAGGTCGACGCGGTGACGGGGGCGAGGTTGAAGCCGATCAGCATGACGACCGCGCCGGTCACGATCGGCGGCATCGCCGCGTGGATGATCCGCGCCCCGAACCGCTGGACCGCGAGGCCCACCAGGAACAGCGCCGCGCCCACCACGAACACCGCACCGGTCACGGTCGCGCTGGTGCCGCCCTGCGCCCGGATCACCGCGGCCACGCCCACGAAGGACAGCGAGCAGCCGAGGTAGCTGGGCACCCGGCCGCGGGTGGCCAGCAGGAAGATGATCGTCGAGACGCCGGACATCATGATCGCCAGGTTGGGGTTGAGCCCCATCAGCACGGGCGCCACGAAGCTCGCGCCGAACATGGCCACCACGTGCTGGGCGCCGAGCCCTGCCGTGCGGGGCCAGGAGAGCCGTTCGTCGGGGCGGACGACCGCCCCCGGCGCGGGCGTACGCCCGTCACCGTGCAGCTTCCAGCGCACGCCGAGATCCATGGTGGGGGTTCGCTTTCTCTGTACTTCCGGTGAACTGTCCGCACCATTCTCCCGGTCACCCGGCCTCCGGCGCGCACCCGGCCCGGCCTTGACCTGCGCACTCGCGCGGAGCGGGGCGGGGCCCGCGTGTGCGGGAGCCGGCCCGGGCGCCGTCGGCGACGTCCTCGGCGCGGTTCTCGGTACTGCCCGCGGTACTGCCCGCGGTACCGCCCTCGGCGGTGGCCTTCAGGTCGCTCGGCCAGGCCTCCGGCCCCGGCCGGCCCGACGGTGGCGCAGCCGGCTCACAGCAGCTCGGCCCGGGCGGCCTGGATGCCCGCCTGGAACCGGGTCCGGGCCCCGAACCGGTCCATCAGCTCCCGCACCCAGCGCTGCACCGTCCGGGTGGACACCCCCAGCTGGCGGGCGATCGACTCGTCGGTGAGCCCCGCCGCGAGCAGCGGGAGCAGCCGGCGGTGCCGGTCCTCCGGGTTCTCCTCCGGCAGGGCGGGCAGCCGCATCGCCTGCGCCCAGTACAGCTCGAACAGCCCGGCCAGCGCGTCCAGCAGGGTGGAGGGCCGGATCAGCAGCACGCTCTGCAGCTCGGTGCCCGCGCTGACCGGCAGCAGCGCCCAGCGGTCGTCCAACAGCGCCAGCTTCAGCGGCAGTTCGGTGTGCACCCGGGCCTGCTCCCCGGCCGTGGTGAAGGAGTGGATCTCCGCCAGGCGCTCCGGATCGCGCAGCACCTGGCTGTGGTACACCACCCTGGTCGTCACCCCCCTTGCCAGCAGGGCCAGTTCGGTCTGCGGATCGCTGCGCCGGATGTACGGGGGCCGGTCCAGGACCCGCAACTGCCGGCGCACCCCCTGTTGCAGGGTGCGCCACAGCTCGGCGACCGACCTGCGCCCGCAGATCACCTCGGCCGGCCCGTCGGAGCCGCTGCCGTCCCGGCCCTGCCGGTAGGCGCGCATCAGCTCGCCCATCCGCCCCCGGGCGCGCCGCAGTTCGACCTCGCGCCGCAGCAGCAGCTCCTCCACCGCCACGTCCGGCGGCACCGCCGCCCAGGCCCCGGCCGCGCAGGCCTCCACGAGCCCCTGCGCGGCCAGCGAGACCAGCGCCGCGAGCACGATCGAGGTCTGGAGGTTCATCTGGGCGGCCAACCACTGCGGGTCGGCGGCCTGGACGCCGAGCAGCCGCAGGTAGAGCTGTTCCTCGACCGCGCCGAGGCCGAGTCCGGCGAGCATGCCCGTCCCCGACACTGCGCCCTCCTCGCCCTCCACCGCCAGTGGACGAGCCGACTGTGCGCCACTCGGTGCCCGAAATCAAGGGATTGATCGGTCGACATGTTCCCGCCATGTCGGGTTCCTGCCCACGCGGCTCCCTTCCCGGCCCGCCCGCGGCGCCCGCAAGCTGGGCGGCACCCCCTCAACCCCCAGTGAAGGAGCCCCCCCCATGGCCCTTTCCCGCACCGGCCGGCTCGTGCTCGCAGCCCTGCTGGCCCTCCCGGCCGCCGCGGCCGTGACCCCCGCGACCGCCGCCCCCGCCACCCACACCGCCGCGCACGGCTACGGCGCCGCGCACCGCTTCGGCCACGGCGCCCGCTACGACGGTGGAGTCTGGGGCGGCTACGTCGCCCAGGGCAGTGGCTTCCAGAGCGTCTCCGGCTCCTGGACCATGCCCGCCGTGCAGTGCAACACCGCCAACGACCTGTTCGCCCCCTGGGTCGGCATCGACGGCTACGGCTCGCAGACCGTCGAGCAGACCGGTGTCCAGGCCGACTGCTCCAGCGGCTCCCCGGTCTACTCGGCCTGGTACGAGATGTACCCGGCCCCGCCGCAGTACTTCAGCGACCCGGTGGACGCCGGTGACAGCTTCACCGCCTCGGTGGTCAACGACGGCGGCTCCGGCTACACCCTGCAGATCACCGACACCACCAAGGGCTGGAGCGAGAGCACCCGCCAGCAGCTCGACGGCCAGAACGTCAGCGCCGAGGCCGTGATCGAGTCCCCGAGCCAGAGCTACCCCTCCTTCAGCCGCCTGGACTTCTCCGGCGTCACGGTCAACGGCCAGGTCTTCGACGGCTACTCCCCGCAGGCCATCAACAGCGGCCCCTACACCGAGACCCCGCTCAGCAACGGCTCCTTCGCGATAGTCCCCGCCTGATCCGGCCGCCTGATCCGGCCGCCTGAACCGTCGGTCTGACCCGTTCCACTCGACCCGCCTCCGAGCCCGCCCCGGCCCCGCCTTCCCGCAGGGTCGGGGCGGGATCGCGTCCCGCCGGGACTCATGTCCCAATGAGACATTTCCGGGTGTACGGTGGCTCCCGTGACCACCGAGAAGGCCGAGCACAGCACCGAGGGGCGGCGTGACCGCAAGGCGCGCCGCACCCGCGAGTCACTGGCCGCCGCCGCCCTCCAGCTGGTGCTGGACCGCGGCCTGGCCGCCGTCTCCGTCGAGGACGTCACCGACCGGGCCGACGTCTCCCGCCGCACCTTCAGCCGATACTTCGCCTCCCGCGAGGACGCCGTGCTGGACTGCCTGCGCGCCGACTTCGGCCGGATCAACGCGGCGCTGGCGGCCCGCCCCGCCGCCGAGGCCCCGGTGGCCGCCTACCGCGCGGCGCTGCGGGTCTGGCTGGGTGACGAGCGGGACCCGGCCTGGCACCGGCGCCCCGGCGTGCGGGAGCTGTTCGGCCTGATCGCCGCCGAGCCCTCGCTGACCGCCGCCTACCGGCGGATCTGCGTCGACGAGGAGGAGGCCTCCATCCGGATCGCCGCCGCCCGCCTCGGCCTGGACGCGGAGTACGACCTGCGCCCGGCCGTCGCCGTCGGCCTCGGCGTGGCGGCCCTCCAGGCCGCCTCCCGCGCCTGGGTCCGCCACCCCGTCGGCGCCGACGAACCGGATCTGCCCGACCTCGTGGAACGGGCCTTCGACCTGCTCGCCGCCGAACCGCCCCCCGACGGCCCGGCGGCCTGAACCACCGCGCCCCCGGCGCACCCGCACGAAAGGACGTACGCCATGACCGGCACCGACCACCCCCAGGAGTTCACCGGCAAGGCCGCACTGGTCACCGGTGGTGCCTCCGGCATCGGCCTCGCCGTGGCCCGCCGCCTGGCGGCCGGCGGCGCGGCCGTCGCCGTCGCCGACTTCGACCTGGAGGGCGCCCGCAAGGCCGCCGCCGAACTGGAGGCCACCGGCGCCCGGGCCCTGGCGATCGGGACGGACGTCACCGACCCGGAGTCGGTGCGGGCCGCCGTCCAGGCCACCGTGGACGGCCTCGGCGCCCTGCACCTGGCCGTCAACAACGCCGGCATCAGCGGCGCGAAGGCCCCCACCGGCGCGTACGAGCCCGAGCAGTGGCGCCGGGTCCTGGCCACCAACCTCGACGGCGTCTTCTACTCGCTGCGCTACGAGATCCCCGCCATCCTGGCGGCCGGCGGCGGCGCCGTCGTCAACATGGCCTCGATCCTGGGCACCAACGGCTTCGCCGGTTCGCCCGCCTACGCCGCCGCCAAGCACGGCGTGGTGGGCCTGACCAAGACCGCCGCCCTGGAGTACGCCGCGCAGGGCGTGCGGATCAACGCCGTCGGCCCGGGCTTCATCGACACCCCGCTGCTGAGCGCGGCCGACGAGGAGGCCCGTCAGGCACTGGTCGCCCTGCACCCGGCCGGCCGGCTCGGCCGCGCCGAGGAGGTCGCCGAACTGACCGCCTTCCTGCTCTCCGACCGGGCCTCCTTCATCCACGGCAGCTACCACCTGGTCGACGGCGCCTACGCGGCCCGCTGACCGGCCCGCCACCGGCCCGTCCGGGAGCCGGGGCAGCGCGACCGGGGGGACAGGCAAGTCCGGGGGGACCGAGAGAGGGAGTCCGAAACCCATGAAGGCAGTCCAGTACCGCAGCGTCGGCGCCGCCCCCGAGGTGGTCACCGTCCCCGATCCGGAGCCCGGCCCCGGCCAGGTCCTGCTCAAGGTCACCGCGGCGGGGGTGTGCCACTCCGACATCGCCGTGATGAGCATGCCCGCCGAGCGCCTCTCCTTCCCCCTGCCGCTCACCCTCGGGCACGAGGGCGTCGGCACCGTGGCCGCGCTCGGCGCGGGCGTGACCGGCCTGGCCGAGGGCGAACCGGTCGCCGTCTACGGGCCGTGGGGCTGCGGCAACTGCGCCAAGTGCGCGGAGGGCAAGGAGAACTACTGCCTGCGCGCCGCCGAACTGGGCATCCGCCCGCCCGGCCTGGGCGCCCCCGGGGCGATGGCCGAGTACATGGTGGTGGACAGCCCCCGGCACCTGGTGCCGCTCGGCGGCCTCGACCCGGTCCGGGCCGTGCCGCTCACGGACGCCGGCCTGACCCCGTACCACGCCATCAAGCGCTCGCTCGGCAAGCTGACGCCCGGCAGCACCGCCGTGGTGATCGGCACCGGCGGCCTGGGCCACGTCGCGATCCAGCTGCTGCGCGCGATGACCGCGGCCCGGGTGATCGCCCTGGACGTGACGGAGGAGAAGCTCGCGCTGGCCCGCGGCGTCGGCGCGCACGAGACGGTCCGCTCCGACGCCTCCGCGCCCGCCCGGGTGCGCGAACTCACCGGCGGCATCGGCGCCCAGGTGGTGCTGGACTTCGTCGGCGCCCCGCCCACGGCGGCCGCGGCCGGAGCGATGGCGGCGGTGGAGGGCGACGTGACGATCGTCGGCCTCGGCGGCGGCACCCTGGCCGTCGGCTTCGGCGCCCTGCCGTACGAGGTCTCGGTGTCCTCCCCGTACTGGGGCACCCGCGGTGAGCTGATCGAGGTCCTCGACCTCGCCCGGGCCGGCGCGGTGGACGTGCACGTCGAGACCTTCGGGATCGACGAGGCGCCGCTCGCCTACGAGCGCCTGCACAGCGGCCGGATCAACGGGCGCGCCGTCATCCTCCCCAACGGCTGACGGCTGACGGCTGACGGCTGGGGCCCCGGTCCCGGCGGCCCCCCCGCGGGGGGGGGGGGCCGGGGGGGCGGGTAGGGGGGGCGGGGGACGGCCC
>NZ_JBFBFU010000054.1:0-37143 GCF_040684355.1 Kitasatospora sp. NPDC091276
AGGCAGTTCTCCCGAACCCTCCAGATCCACCAGACCGAACCGGCCCGGCTCCTCCGACATCGCCGACCGCACCAGACCCCACACCGCAGCACCCGGCAAATCCCCGCCCGCCACCACACCACACGTCACGAACACCAGACGCGAGCCCGCGAACCGCTCCCCCGCCAACCAACCCTGCACCAACTCCAGCACACGTGCCGTCCGAGCATGCACGTCGCCGTCCGCCGATCGGATCACCACCACCGGCGGCACCTCCACCGAAACCTCCGCCAACGACTCCACCACCACGAACTCCGGAGCAGCAGCCGTCTTCACCGGCACCCAGTCCACCCGGAACAACGCGTCCCGGCCCACCGAGCCCGCCTCGCCCGCCGACACCGGGCGCACGACCAACGACCCGACGGTCGCCACCGGGTGCCCCTCCGTGTCGGCGATCGCGAGCGCGACCCCACCGCCCGCCGACGGCGTCAGCCGCACCCGGACCGCCGACGCCCCGGAGGCGTGCAGCGCCACGTCCTCCCACACGAACGGCACACCGCCACCCTCGCCGGACCCGGTCAACGCGAACGCGTGGAGGCAGGCGTCGAACAGCGCCGGGTGCAACCCGAAACCACTACCGTCAACGCCCTCGGGCAGAGCGACCTCCGCGAAGACCTCATCCCCGCACCGCCAGACGGCCCGAAGCCCCCGGAACGCCGGACCATACTCGAACCCGGCCTCCGCCAAACCCTCGTACAACCCGACCGCGTCAACCGCCTCGGCACCGGCCGGCGGCCACACCGAGGCATCGAACACCGCCGGCACCGCGCCCGAGCCCACCACACCACTCGCATGCAGAGTCCAGACCGTCCCGTCCGCGTCGTCCGGCCGGGCATGCATCGTGAGCGCGCGCCGCCCGGACGCGTCCGGCGCGCCGACCCACACCTGCACCCGCACGCCGCCCCGCTCGGGCAGGACGAGCGGCGCGGCCAGCGTCAGCTCCTCGACCAGATCACAGCCGACCTCGTCCCCGGCCCGCACCGCCAACTCGACCAGCGCCGTGCCCGGCACCAGGACCGAACCCATGACGACGTGGTCCGCGAGCCACCCGTGCGACCGGGCCGACAACCGGCCGGTGAACAGGTAGCCGTCCGTGTTGACCAGCTCGACGGCCGCGCCCAGCAGCGGGTGCTCGACGGCACCGAGTCCCGCGAGCCGGACGTCGCCGCCGCGCGCGCGGGTGACCGCCGGCCAGTAGTGCCGGTGCTGGAACGCGTACGTGGGCACGTCCACGGCGCGGGCACCGGTCCCGACGAAGAGGGCGGCCCAGTCGACGCGCGCGCCGGTGACGTGCAAGCGCGCGAGCGCGGTCAGGACGGTCGCGTCCTCGCCCTGGTCCTTGCGGAGGACGGGAGCCAGAACGCTGTCGCCGGAGAGGGAGGCGGCCGCGAGGGCGGTGAGGACGCCGTCGGGGCCGAGCTCCAGGAAGCGCGTGACACCCGCGGCCTCCAGCGTGCGGATGCCGTCGGCGAAGCGGACGCCCTCGCGGACGTGGCGCACCCAGTAGTCGGGGGCGGTGAGGTCCTCGGCCGGTTCGCCGGTGAGGTTGGAGATCACCGGGATCGACGGCGCCTGGTACGTCAGCCCGTTGAGGACAGCCCGGAAGTCCTCCAGCATCGGGTCCATCAACGGCGAATGGAACGCGTGGGACACGCGCAGCCGCGTCGTCCTGCGGTCGGCGAAGTGCGCCTCGATCGCCTCGACGGCCTCCTCCGCCCCCGAGACCACGACCGACGTCGGGCCGTTCACCGCCGCGATCGACACGAACTCACCCAGCAGCGGCAGGACTTCATCCTCCGCCGCCTGCACCGCCAGCATCGCGCCACCCGACGGCAACGCCTGCATCAAACGGCCACGAGCGCTCACCAACGCGCAGGCGTCCTCCAGCGAGAACACCCCGGCCACATGCGCCGCCGCGACCTCACCGATCGAGTGCCCGGCCACGAACTCCGGCCCCACACCCAGCGATTCGAGCAGCCGGAACAGCGCCACCTCGACCGCGAACAGTCCGCACTGGGCGTACTCCGTCCGGTTCAGCAGTTCCTCGTCCTCACCCCACACAACATCCCGAACCGGCAGCTCCAGCGCGGCGCACACCTCGTCGAAAGCCCGAGCGAACACCGGGAACCGACCGTACAACTCCCGCCCCATCCCCAACCGCTGCGACCCCTGCCCCGAGAACAGGAACGCCGTCCCGCCCTCACCCACAAGCCCCCGGGCCACCTCGACGCCATCGACGAGCACCGCCCGGTGCGGGAAGGCCGTCCGCCCGGACAGCGTGAACGCCACATCCGCAGCCTGGAGCTCACCGACCTCTGCCAGCCGCGCGACCTGCGCGTCCAACGCCGCTTCGGACCTGGCGGATACCACCCAGGGCATCGCCCCCGCCGTCACCGCAGCGTCCCGCACGGCCTCGGGCTCGCCCTGTTCAAGGATCACGTGCGCGTTGGTCCCGCTGATGCCGAACGACGACACGCCCGCCCGGCGGGGCCGGCCGGCCTCCGGCCACCCCTGGGCCTCGGCCAGCACCTCCACCGCGCCCGCCGTCCAGTCCACGTGCGAGGAGGGTGCGTCCACGTGCAGTGTGCGCGGCAGCAGGCCGTGCTGCATCGCCAGCACCATCTTGATCACGCCGGCCACGCCGGCCGCCGCCTGCGCGTGCCCGATGTTCGACTTGATCGAGCCCAGCAGCAGCGGCAGTTCGCGGTCCTGACCGTAGGTCGCCAGCAGGGCCTGCGCCTCGATCGGGTCGCCCAGCGTCGTCCCCGTACCGTGAGCCTCGACGGCGTCGACGTCGGCGGTCGACAGTCCGGCACTCGCCAGCGCCTGCCGGATCACCCGCTGCTGCGACGGACCGTTCGGCGCCGTCAGACCGTTCGACGCACCGTCCTGGTTCACCGCGCTGCCGCGCAGGACCGCCAGCACCCGGTGCCCGTTGCGACGCGCGTCCGACAGCCGTTCCAGCACCACCATGCCGACGCCCTCACCCCAGCCCACGCCGTCCGCCGCGTCCGCGAACGAACGGCACCGGCCGTCCACCGACAGGCCGCCCTGGCGCGAGAACTCCACGAACGTCCCCGGCGTCGACATCACCGTCACGCCGCCCGCGAGCGCCAGCGTGCACTCACCGCCGCGCAACGCCTGCGCGGCCAGGTGCATCGCGACGAGGGACGACGAGCAGGCCGTGTCCACCGTCACCGCCGGGCCCTCGAAGCCGAAGGTGTAGGACACCCGGCCGGAGGCGACGCTGGGGGCACTGCCGTTGCCCCGGAAGCCCTCGAACTCCTCGCCGTCGAGGAGCGAGCGGTAGTCGGTGTACATGATGCCCGCGAAGACGCCGGTCCGGCTGCCGCGCAACGTCACCGGGTCGATGCCGGCCCGCTCGAACGCCTCCCACGACGTCTCCAGCAGCAGGCGCTGCTGCGCGTCCGTCGCCAGCGCCTCGCGCGGACTCATCCCGAAGAACTCGTGGTCGAACTCCCCGGCGGTGTGCAGGAACGCGCCCCGCCGGGTGTACGACGTGCCCGGGACGGACCGGTCCTCGTTGTAGAGCGAGTCGACGTCCCAGCCGCGGTTCGCCGGGAAGTCGGACACCGCGTCCACGCCGTCGGCCACCAGCCGCCACAGGTCCTCCGGCGACGCCACGCCGCCGGGATAGCGGCAGGCCATCCC
Source organism: Kitasatospora sp. NPDC091276 (assembly GCF_040684355.1). Lineage (NCBI taxonomy): Bacteria > Bacillati > Actinomycetota > Actinomycetes > Kitasatosporales > Streptomycetaceae > Kitasatospora > Kitasatospora sp. NPDC091276. The sequence goes on from NZ_JBFBFU010000054.1 coordinate 3,712, forward strand.
GACGATGACCACCGGGTCGTCCGACGACACCGGGAGCGCCGGCAGGAGTTCCTCGGCCTCCTCGGCGCCGAACAGGCCCTCCAGGACGAAGCCCGCCAGCGCACTCGCCGTCGGGTAGTCGAACACGACGGTGGCCGGCAGTGGAAGACCGGTCGCCGACCGCAGCCGGTTGCGCAGTTCGACCGCCGTCAGCGAGTCGAAGCCGAGGTCCTGGAAGGCCCGCGACGGGTCGACGACCGAGCCGCCCTCGTGGCCCAGGACCACGGCGATCCGGTCGCGCACCAACTCCAGGACGGCCGCCCGCCGCTCGTCCTCGCCCAGCCCCGAGAGCCGCTGCGCGAAGGCCGCCGAAGCGGCCGAGCCCACGACCACCGCGCGCCGGACCCGGCCGCGCACCAGTCCGCGCAGCAGGGCGGGCACCGAGTCCTGGGCCCGCAGCGCCGCGAGGTCCAACCGGACCGGCAGGATCGCGGGCAGGCCCGCCGCGAGCGAGGCGTCGAACAGCGCGGCGCCCTCGGCGGGGGTGAGCTCCGGCATGCCCGAGCGGGCTATCCGGTGCAGGTCGACGTCGGCGAGCGTGCCGATCATGCCGCCGTTGCGGGTCCACGGGCCCCAGGCCTGCGAGACGGCGGTCAGGCCGAGCGAACGACGGTGGACCGCCAGGGCGTCGAGGTAGGCGTTGCCCGCCGCGTAGGCGGCCTGGCCCGGGCCGCCGAAGACGCCGGAGACGGAGGAGAACAGGACGAAGGCCGCCAACTCGCGTTCCTTCGTGGCCTCGTGCAGGTGCCAGGCGGCGTCCGCCTTCGGGCGCAGGACGGCGCCGACGCGCTCGGCGGTCAGGGAGCCGATCACGCCGTCGTCGATCACGCCGGCCGTGTGGACGACCGCGCGGATCTCGTGCCGGGCGAACAGGCCTGCCACCGCCGCCGGATCGGCGACGTCACACGCCTCGACGACGGCCTCCGCGCCGGCCGCCGACAGTTCGGCAAGCAGTTCGTCCGTGCCCTCGGCGTCCGCGCCCCGGCGGCTAACCAGCAGCAGCTGCCGCACGCCGTGTTCGACGGCCAGGTGCCGGGCCATGACCCGGCCCAGGCCGCCCGTGCCGCCGGTGATCAGGACCCTGCCCTCACTCGGCCACGCCACCGGCTCGCCCGCCGATTCGGCGCGCAGGAGCCGGGCCGCGAGGACCTCCCCGTCGCGGACGAGCAGCTGCGGCTCGTCCAAACCCAGGGCTGTGGGCGGCAGTTCTTCCGAACCCGCCAGATCCACCAGGCCGAACCGGCCCGGTTCCTCCGACATCGCGGACCGCACCAGGCCCCACGCCGCAGCGCCCGGCAGGTCCTCGCCCGCCACCACACCGCGCGTCACGAACACCAGACGCGAGCCCGCGAACCGCTCCCCCGCCAACCAGCCCTGTACCAACTCCAGCACACGGGCCGTACGCGCGTGCACGTCGTCGTCCGCCGGTCGGATCACCACCACCGGCGGCGCGTCCGCCGAAACCTCCGCCAGCGACTCGACCTCCGCGAACTCCGGAGCAGCAGCCGTCTTCACCGGCACCCAGTCCACCCGGAACAGCCCGTCCCGAGCCGCTGCCGACCCGCCGCTCGACACCGCGCGCAGGGCCAGCGACCCGACGGACGCCACCGGCAAGCCCTCGGCGTCGGCGACCGCCACCGCGACGGACTCCTCGCCGGTCCGGGTGACGCGCACGCGCACGGAGGACGCGCCGGAGGCGTGCAGCGACACGTCCTCCCACGAGAACGGCACGACGCCGCGCGGCATCCCGTTGACGGCCGTCACGTGCAGGGCGGCGTCGAGCAGCGCCGGGTGCAGGCCGTAGCCGGTGCCCTCGGTACCCTCCGGCAGGGCGACGTCGGCGAAGACCTCGTCCCCTCGCCGCCAGGCCGCCCGCAGGCCCTGGAACACCGGGCCGTACGCGTAGCCGCCGTCGGCCATGTCCTCGTACAGCCCGGCCGAATCGACCGCCTCGGCGCCGACCGGCGGCCAGACCGACGTGTCGAATGCGGTGCGCATCTCCCCCACGGCCAGGACGCCGGTCGCGTGCTGGTCCCAGGCGCGGCCGTCGGCGCCCTCGGGCCGGGAGGCGATGGTGAAGGTGCGGCGGCCGGTACCGTCGGCCGCGCCGACCCGCAATTGCAACTGGACGCCCTCGCGCACGGGCAGGACGAGCGGTGCGGCCAGGGTCAGTTCCTCGACGCGGTCGCAGCCGGCCTCGTCCCCGGCGCGGACGGCCAGTTCGAGAAACGCGGTGCCGGGCAGCAGGACGTTGCCGCGCACGACGTGGTCGGCGAGCCAGGGGTGGGACTGGCGGGAGAGCCGGGACGTGAACAACAGGCCGTCCTCGTCGGAGAGTTCGAGCGAGGCGGAGAGCAGCGGGTGGTCGGCGGTGTCGAGGCCCGCCGCGCCGAGGTCACCGGCGGTCGCGCGGGCGGTCACGGGCCAGTAGCGACGGTGCTGGAAGGCGTAGGTCGGAAGGTCGACCGGGCGGACGGCGGTGCCGGCGAAGAGGGCGGCCCAGTCGACGGGCACGCCGGTGACGTGCAGGCGCGCGAGCGCGATCAGGACGGCCGTGTCCTCGGCCTGGTCCTTGCGGAGGGAGGAGGACAGCACGGCCTCGCCGGAAAGAGAGGAGGCCGCCAGCGCCGTCAGGACACCGTCGGGGCCGAGTTCCAGGAAACGGGTGACGCCGGCAGCCTCCAACGCGCGCACACCGTCGGCGAAGCGGACGGCCTCACGGACGTGGCGCACCCAGTAGTCCGCCGAGCACAGCTGCTCGGGAGCGGCTGCCTCCCCCGTCAGGTTGGAAACCACCGGGATCGAAGGAGCAACGTACGTCAGCCCGTTGAGGACAGCCCGGAAGTCCTCCAGCATCGGGTCCATCAGCGGGGAGTGGAACGCGTGCGAGACCCGCAACCGGTTCGTCCTGCGGTCGGCGAAGTGCGCCTCGATCTCCGCGACGGCCTCCTCCGCCCCCGAGACCACGATCGAACGCGGGCCGTTCACCGCCGCGATCGACACGAAATCCGTGAGCAGCGGCAGGACTTCGTCCTCCGACGCCTGCACCGCCAGCATCGCGCCACCCGACGGAAGTGCCTGCATCAGACGGCCACGAGCGCTCACCAGCTTGCACGCGTCCTCCAGCGAGAACACCCCGGCCACATGCGCGGCCGCGACCTCCCCGATCGAGTGCCCGGCCACGAACTGCGGCCGCACACCCAGCGATTCGAGCAGCCGGAACAGCGCCACCTCGACCGCGAACAGTCCGCACTGGGCGTACTCCGTCCGGTTCAACAGCTCCTCGTCCGCACCCCACACGACATCCCGAACCGGCAGCTCCAGCGCGGCGCACACCTCGTCGAAAGCCCGAGCGAACACCGCGAACCGGCCGTACAACTCCCGCCCCATCCCCAACCGCTGCGACCCCTGCCCCGAGAACAGGAACGCCATCCCGCCGCCCCGGACCGCACCCTCGAGGACCCCGCCCGAGCCCGCCGCCAGCGCGTCGAGCCCACGCAGCAGCGCGTCCCGGTCCGAACCGACCACCACGGCCCTGTGGTTGAGCATCGACCGGCTCGTGGCGAGCGCCGCCGCGACGTCCGCGACCGGCACGCCCGCCGCGACGTCGCGCAGGCGGGCGGCCTGGGCGCGCAGCGCGTCCGGCGTCCGGCCGCTCAGCACCCACGGCACGACGGCCGGGACCGGGGCAGCCTCCACAGGCTCCTCCGCCACAACCTCGTCCGCCTGTTCCAGGACCACGTGCGCATTCGTCCCGCTGATGCCGAACGCCGAGACGCCCGCCCGGCGCGGGCGCCCGGTCCGCGGCCAGTCGCGGGCCTCCGTCAGCAGTTCGACGGCGCCCGCCGTCCAGTCCACGTGTGAGGACGGCTCGTCGACGTGCAGGGTGGCCGGTAGCACCCCGGCGCGCAACGCCATGACCGTCTTGATGACGCCCGCGACGCCGGCCGCCGCCTGGGCGTGGCCGATGTTCGACTTGACGCCGCCGAGGTAGAGCGGCCGGTCGGCGGGCCGGTCCTGGCCGTAGGTCGCGAGCAGGGCCTGCGCCTCGATGGGGTCGCCGAGGGTCGTGCCGGTGCCGTGGGCCTCGACGGCGTCGACCTGGTCGGGGGTGAGGCGGGCGTTGGCGAGCGCGGCCTGGATGACGCGCTGCTGCGAGGGTCCGTTGGGGGCGGTCAGGCGGCTGCTGGCGCCGTCCTGGTTGACGGCGGTGCCCCGGACGACGGCGAGGACCTCGTGGCCCAGGCGCCGGGCGTCCGAGAGGCGCTCGACGAGCAGGACGCCGACGCCCTCCGCCCAGGAGGTGCCGTCCGCGGCCTCCGCGAAGGGCTTGCAGCGCCCGTCGGGGGCGAGGCCGCGCTGGCGGGAGAACTCGGTGAACAGGCGGGTCGTCGGCATGACGGCGACGCCGCCGGCGACGGCCATCGAGCACTCGCCGGCGCGCAGCGCACGGACCGCGAGGTGGAGGGCGACGAGCGCTGAGGAGCACGCGGTGTCGACGGTGACCGCCGGGCCCTCCAGCCCGAGGGTGTAGGCGATGCGGCCTGAGAGGACGCTGACGGCTCCGCCGGTGAGGAGGTGGCCCTCGGTCTCCTCGGTCTGGCGGGCGAGGGAGCCGTAGTCGGTGTCGGCACCGCCGATGAACACGCCGGTGTCGCTGCCGCGCAGGGCGGCGGGGGCGATGCGGGCGCGCTCGATGGCCTCCCAGGCGGATTCGAGGAGGAGCCGCTGCTGCGGGTCCATGGCGAGGGCCTCGCGGGGGGCGATGCCGAACAGCTCGGCGTCGAAGTCGGCGACGCCGTCGAGGAACCCGCCGTGGCGCACGTAGCTCTTGCCGGGGGTGCCGGGGGTGGGGTCGTAGAGGCCACCGGTGTCCCACCCGCGGTCCTCCGGGAGGTCGCCGATGGCGTCGGCACCGTCGGCGACGAGCCGCCAGAGGTCCTCCGGGGTGCGGACGCCGCCGGGGTAGCGGCAGGCCATCCCGATGATCGCGATCGGCTCGGCGTCCCTCGCCTCGACGGACTCCAGGCGCTGCTTCGTGCGCCGCAGGTCCGCGGTGACCTTCTTGAGGTAGTCGCGGAGCTTGTCCTCGGAGGTGCTGGCCATGGGTGGGAAACCTCGCAGTTCGGAAGGGTGGCACGGGTCCGTGGGACGGCCCCGGGGCGGACAACCCCGGGGCTGGTCCTCAGGCGAGTCCGAGCTCGCGGTCGATCAGGTCGAACATCTCGTCGTCCGTGGTGTCGTCGAGCGCGTCGTCCGGCCCGTCGGCGGCCGCGGGCGGCTCGGTCGCGTCGTCGTCGAGCCGCCACTGGAGGCTCTTGAGGCGGGCGAGGAGTCGGGTCCGGGAGCCGGCATCCAGTTCGGTGGCGCCGAGCGCGCTCTCCAGCTCGTCGAGTTCGGCGAAGACGGGCCGGGCGGGCGCCGCGGTGCCGGTGGGCGCGCCGACCAGGTCGCGCAGGCGCCCGGCGAGGGCGGTGGGCGACGGATGGTCGAAGATCGCCGTGGTGGGCAGCCGCAGGCCGAGTTCGGCGTTGAGGCGGTTGCGCAGCTCGACGGCGGTCAGGGAGGACATGCCGAGGTCGAGGAAGCCGCGCTCGGGTTCGACGGCCTCGGGCGAGCCGTGGCCGAGGACGGCGGCGAGGTGGCCGACGACGACGTCCAGCAGCAGCTTCTCCTGCTGGACCGCGGCGAGGCCGGGCAGCCGGTCCAGGACGCCCCGGTCAGCGGTCGCCGCGCTCCCGGCCGGCCCTGCGGCCGTGCGCCGGGTAGCGACACGGCGGGGCGCGAGCTCGGCGAAGAGCGGCGCGGCCTCGGCCGTGGCGAGGGCGTGCCGGTCGAGCCGGATCGGGGCCAGGTGCGGTCGGTCCACACCGCTGGCGGCGTCGAGCAGGGCGAGGCCCTGGACGGCCGTGAGCGGCAGCATGCCGGAGCGCGCGAAGCGGGCGATGTCCACGGCGTCCAGCGTGGACGTCATTCCACTCGATTCTCCCCAGTATCCCCACGCGAGGGAGACGGCCGGGCGGCCCTCGGCGCGGCGGCGGTCGGCGAGGGCGTCGAGGAAGGCGTTGGCGGCGGCGTAGTTGGCCTGGCCGGGGCCGCCGGCCGTGGCGGCGAAGGAGGAGAACAGGACGAAGGCGGAGAGGTCGAGGTGGCTGGTCGCCTCGTGGAGGTTCCAGCCGGCGTCGACCTTGGGGCGCAGAACCTCGGCGAGCTGGTCGTCCGTCAGGCTTTCGAGCAGTCCGTCGTGCAGGACGCCGGCGGCGTGGACGACGCCGGCGAGTGGGTGCTCGGCGGGGACGGTGGCGAGGAGGGCGTCGAGGGCGGCGCGGTCGGCGGTGTCGCAGGCGGCGATCCGGGCGTCGGCGCCGAGGGCCGCGAGGTCGGCGAGGAGTTCGGCCGCGCCGGGGGCGTCGGGGCCGCGGCGGCCGGTGAGCAGGAGGTGGCGGACGCCGTGTTCGGTGACGAGGTGGCGGGCGACGAGGGCACCGAGGGTGCCGGTGCCGCCCGTGATCAGGACGGTCCCCGCCGGGTTCCAGGACCATGCCCTGCCGTCCACGGCTTCGTTCACCGGGCGCAGCCGGGGCGCCGTCACCTCGCCGCCGCGAACGGCCAGACGCGGCTCGTCGGGGTCGGCGAGGGCGGCGGGCAGGGCGGCGTCGGAGGCCGGGTCGTCGTCGAGGTCGACGAGGAGGAAGCGGCCGGGGTTCTCGGACTGGGCGGAGCGGATGAGTCCGTGGGCCGCCGCCTGGGCGAGGACGGTGCCGTCGCTGGACGGGGCCACGGCCTCGGCGCCGTGGGTGAGCAGGGCCAGGCGGGCGTCGGCGAGCCGGGGCTCGCCGAGCCAGGCGCGGGCGAGGCCGTGGGTGGCCCGGACGGCGCGGTGCGCGGCGGTGACGGGGTCGCCGTCGTCGGACGCGGTGAGGCGGTGGACGACGGTGGCGGGTGCGGGCTCTCCGGCGTCGAGGGCGGCGGTGAGGTCGGCGAGGTCGGCGTAGGCGCGGGCGCCGAGGGCGGCGGCGAGCGCGTCGTCCTCGCCGAGGACGGCCGTGTCCCCGAGGTCGCTTCCGGAGAGGGCGATCCCGGGTGTCGGGGCCCACTCGACCGCGTAGAGCGGATCGGCCGCCGGGGCGAGGTACTCGGCCGCGATCGGGCGGACGGTGACGGCCTCGGCGGTGAGCACGGGAGCGCCGTCGGCGTCGGCGGCGGTGAGCACGTGGCTGCCGTCGGCGGCCGGGGTGAGCCGGACGCGGAGCAGGGCGGCGCCGGTGGCGTGAACGGTGACGCCTCGCCAGTCGGCGGGCTGGGCGGGGTCGGTGCCGCCCCGGAGGGCGGCGAGCAGGGGCTGGAGCAGCCCGGGGTGGACGCGGAAGCCGGCCGTCTCGGTGCGGTGCTCCTCGGGCAGGGCGACCTCGGCGAACAGCTCGTCGCCGCGCCGCCAGCGCGCCAGGACGGTGCGGAAGCGCTCGCCGTACTCGGTGCCGTCCGGCTCGACGGCGTCCACCGCCTGGGCGCTCGCGGGGGGCCACTCGGTCAGGGACGCGCCGCCGGCGCTGTCACCGGTCAGAGTGCCGGTGGCGTGGCGGGTCCACGGGGTGTCGTCGGGAGCGCCGGTCGGGCGGGCGTGGATGGTGAGGGCCCGTCGGCCGTCGGCGTCGGCGGGTCCCGCGGTGAGCTGGAGGTCGACGGTGCCGTCGTCGGGCAGGGTCAGCGGGCTGAGCTCGGTGAGCTCGGCGACGGTCGGGGAGCCGGCCTCGTCGCCGGCCCGCACGGCCCAGTCGAGCAACGCGCTGCCCGGCACGACGGCGGTGCCGCGCACGCTGTGGTCGGCCGTCCACGGGTGCGTCGTGGTGCCGATCCGGCCGGTGATCAACACGGTGTCGGCGTCCGCGAGGCGGACGGCGCGGTCCAGCCCGCAGGGGTCGACGGGCGGGCCGGTGCGGGCGGCGTCCTGGGCGAGCCAGTAGCGGCGGCGCTGGAAAGCGTAGGTGGGCAGGTCGACGAGCCGGCCGCCGGCGAGGGCGGGCCGCCAGTCGATCCGCACTCCGCGCACGTGGGCCTCGGCGAGGGAGGTCAGCAGCCGGGCCGGGCCGCCGTCCTCGCGCCGGACGGTGCCGAGCACGACGGCCTGGGCGCCCGCGTCGTCCGCGGTGTCCTCGACGGCCGTGGCGAGCACGGGGTGCGGGCTGCATTCGAGGAAGGCGTCGTGGCCCTGGGCGAGCAGGGCGCGGACGGACTCCTCCAGGCGGACGGCCTGCCGCAGGTTCCGGTACCAGTAGCCGGCGTCGAGCGGGGTGTCGCCGAGCCAGTCGGCGGTGACGGTGGAGAAGAACGGGATCCGGGCCTCGTGCGTGGTCAGTCCGGCGAGTTCGGTGAGGAGGCTCTCCTCGATCCGCTCGACCTGGGCGGAGTGGGAGGCGTAGTCGACGGGGATGCTCCTGGCCCGGACGCCGTCGCGGGTGCAGCCGGCCAGGAGGTCGTCGAGGGCCGCGGTCTCGCCGGAGACGACGACGCCGGACGGGCCGTTGGCGGCGGCCACCGAGAGCCGGCCGCCGTAGGGCTCGATGCGGGCGAGGACGTCGGCGTGGGCCTGCGGCACCGACACCATGCCGCCGTGGCCGGAGAGGCCGCGGGCGATGGCCTGGCTGCGCAGGGCGACGACCTTCGCGCCGTCCTCCAGGGAGAGCGCGCCGGCCACGCAGGCGGCGGCGATCTCGCCCTGCGAGTGGCCGAGCACGGCGGCGGGGGTGACACCGTGGGCCTGCCAGCAGGCGGCGAGCGCGATCATGGTGGCCCACAGCGCGGGCTGGGCGACGTCGACGCGGTCGAGTGACGGCGCGTCGGGCTCACCGCGCAGGACGGCTTCGAGGGACCAGTCCGTCCAGGGCGCGAGGGCCTGTCCGCAGGCGGCGATCCGCTCGGCGAACTCCGGTGAGGTGTGCAGCAGTTCGGCGCCCATGCCGACCCACTGGGAGCCCTGGCCGGGGAAGACGAGGACGACCCGGCGGTCGCGCCCGGCGCCGTGCCGACCGGTGACGACGCCCGGGGCGGGCGTGCCGTCGGCGAGCGCGGCGAGTCCGGCACGCAGGTCCTCGGTACCCGTGCCGACGACGACGGCGCGGTGCTCCAGGAGCGCGCGGCCGGTGGCGAGGGAGTGGGCGAGGTCGAGCGGCGCGGCGGTGCTGGTGGGGAGGTGGTCGAGCAGCGCGCGGGCCTGGCCGCGCAGGGCCTCGGCGCTGCGGGCGGAGAGCAGCCAGGGCAGCGCGGGACGCTCGGGCGGGGCCGGTTCGGGCTCCTGGCCGGGGGCCTGTTCGAGGATCACGTGGGCGTTGGTGCCGCTGAGGCCGAAGGAGGAGACGCCGGCGCGGCGGGGCCGTCCGGTGGCGGGCCACGTGCGGGCCTCGCTCAGCAGCTCGACGGCGCCCTCCGTCCAGTCGACGTGCGTGGTGGGCCGGTCGATGTGGAGGCTCTGCGGGAGGGCGGCGTGCCGCAGGGCGAGGACGGTGCGCATGACGCCGGCGACGCCGGCGGCGGCCTGGGTGTGGCCGAGGTTGGACTTCACCGAGCCGACGAGGAGCGGGTGTTCGCGGTCCTGGCCGTAGGCGGCGAGCAGGGCCTGGGCCTCGATCGGGTCGCCGAGGCGGGTGCCGGTGCCGTGCGCCTCGACGGCGTCGACCTCGGCGGGCGTCAAACCGGCGTCGGCCAGGGCGGCCCGGATCACGCGCCGCTGGGACGGGCCGTTGGGCGCCGTGAGGCCGTTGGAAGCGCCGTCCTGGTTGACGGCCGAGCCGCGCACCACGGCCAGCACCGGGTGCCCGTTGCGCCGCGCGTCCGAGAGCCGCTCGACCAGCAGCACTCCGACGCCCTCGGAGAAGCCGGTGCCGTCGGCGGCGTCGGCGAAGGGCTTGCAGCGGCCGTCGCCGGCCAGGCCGCGCTGGCGGGCGAAGTCGACCGGGATCATCGGCGTCGACATCACGGTGACGCCGCCCGCGAGGGCAAGCGAGCACTCGCCGCCGCGCAGCGCGCGGACCGCGAGGTGGAGCGCCACCAGGGACGACGAGCAGGCGGTGTCGACGGTGACGGCCGGGCCCTCCAGGCCGAGGGTGTAGGCGACTCGGCCGGAGATCACGCTCGCGGCGTTGCCGGTGCTCACGTACGGCGCGGCCTCGTCGGGGATGCGGGCGACCCGGTCGAGGTAGTCGCTGGAGGACAGGCCCGCGAAGACGCCGGTGCGGCTGCCGCGCAGCGTGCCGGGGTCGATGCCGGCGCGTTCGAGGGCCTCCCACGAGGTCTCCAGGAGGAGCCGCTGCTGCGGGTCCATCGCGAGGGCCTCGTTGGGGCTGACGCCGAAGAACGCGGCGTCGAAGCCGGCGGCGTCGGCGAGGAAGCCGCCCTCGCGGGTGCGGGAGGAGCCGGGATGATCGGGGATGCCGTCGTAGAGGCGGTCGAGGTCCCAGCCGCGGTCGGCCGGGAAGGGGGCGATGGCATCGGTGCCGTCGGACAGCAGGGTCCACAGGTCGTCGGGTGTCGCGACGCCGCCGGGGAAGCGGCAGGCCATGCCGACGATCGCGATCGGCTCGTCGGCGGCCTGGGGGGCCACACCGGCCGTGGCCGCCCCGCCGGTGCCGGTGAGGCCGTCGGCCAGGTGCCCGGCGAGCGCCCCGGGGGTGGGGTGGTCGAACACCAGGGTCGCGGGCAGCCGCAGGCCGGTCGCGCTGTTGAGGCGGTTGCGCAGTTCCACTGCGGTCAGCGAGTCGAGGCCGAGGTCGCGGAACGGCCGCGTGGCGTGGATCTGGTCGGCCGAGGAGTGGCCGAGGACGGCCGCGGTGCAGCCGCTCACCAGGTCGAGCAGCGCCGAGGCGCGGTCGGCCGCGGTGAGCCCGGCGAGGCGGGCGCGCAGCCCGTCGGCGGCCTGGGCGCCCTGCGCGGTGCGGCGGGCCGGGGTGCCCACGAGAGGGCGCAGCAGGGAGCGCAGCAGAGCGGGGAGTTCGGCCGCGCCGCGCGAGCGCAGGGTCGCGGTGTCGAGGCGGACGGGGACGAGCAGGGCACAGTGGTCGGCGAGGGCCGCGTCGAACAGGGCGAGGCCGTCCGGGGTGCTGAGGGTGAGCGCGCCGGACTGCTCGGCTCGGGCCCGGTCGGTGGCGCCGAGGTGGGCGGTCATGGTGCTGGCCTGCGCCCACAGTCCCCAGGCGAGGGCGGTGGTGGGCAGCCCGGCGACGCGGCGGTGCTGGGCGAGGGCGTCGAGCCAGGCATTGGCGGCGGCGTAGTTGCCCTGGCCGGGCGAGCCGAAGACGCCGGCGGCGGAGGAGAACAGGACGAGGTCGGCGAGGTCGAGGCCGCGGGTGAGCTCGTGCAGGTGCCGGGCGGCGTCGGCCTTGGAGCGCAGCACGGCGGCGAGCCGGTCGGCCGTCAGGCCTTCGACCACGCCGTCGTCGAGGATGCCGGCCGCGTGGACGACGGCGGTGAGCGGGTGCTCGGCGGGCACGGCGGCCAGCAGGGCGGCCAGGGCGTCGCGGTCTGCGGCGTCGCAGGCGGCGACGGTGACCTCGGCGCCGAGGGCGGTCAGTTCCTCGGCGAGGGCCGCCGCGCCGGGGGCGTCGGGGCCGCTGCGGCCGGCGAGCAGCAGGTGCCGCGCGCCGCGCGCCGTGACCAGGTGGCGGGCGAGCTCGGCGCCGAGGGTGCCGGTGCCGCCGGTGATCAGGACTGTGCCGTCGGAGGCCCAGGGACGCGGGACGGTGAGGACGATCTTGCCGGTGTGCCGGGCCTGGGCCATGTGCCGGAAGGCCTCGCGGGCGCGGGTGACGTCCCAGCAGGTGAGCGGGAGGGGACGCAGCGCGCCCCGCTCGAACAGCTCGACCAGGTCGGTGAGCATCTGCCCGATCCGCTCGGGCCCGGCCTCCTGGAGGACGAAGGCCTGGTAGCGGGCGCCGCCGTGGGCGGCGGCGACCTCGGCGGGTTCGCGGACGTCGGTCCGGCCCATCTCGATCAGCCGTCCGCCGGGTCCGAGGAGGCGCAGCGAGGCGTCGACGTACTCCCCCGCGAGGGAGTTGAGGACGATGTCCATGCCTTCGCCGCCGGTGGCGGTGCGGAAGCGCTCCTCGAAGTCGAGGGTGCGGGAGGAGGCGATGGCGGTGTCGGGCAGGCCGTCGGCGCGCAGCAGGTGCTGCTTCGCCTCGCTCGCGGTGCCGTAGACCTCGGCGCCCCAGAGGCGGCCGAGCTGGGTGGCGGCCATGCCGACGCCGCCGGTCGCGGCGTGGACGAGGAGGCGTTCGCCGGCCCGGAGGTCAGCGAGGTCGCGCAGGGCGTAGTAGGCGGTGAGGAAGGCGACGGGGACGGAGGCGGCCTGGGCGAAGGTCCAGCCCCGCGGGACGCGGGCGAGCAGGCGGTGATCGGTGACGGCGAGCGGGCCGAACCCGCCCGGAGCCATGCCCATGACGCGGTCTCCGATGGCGAGTCCGGTGACGCCGGGGCCGAGTTCGCGCACGACGCCGGCCGCCTCGGAGCCGAGGAAGCGGGCACCGCCCGGGTACATGTCGAGGGCGTTGAGGACGTCGCGGAAGTTGAGGCCGGCGGCGCGGACCTCGATGCGGACCTCGCCCTCGGCGAGCGGCGCGGCCGCGTCGGGGCTCGGCAGGAGTTCGAGGTTGTCGACCGTGCCCTTGGTGCGGATGTCGAGGCGCCACGGGCCGTCGGGCGCGGGCAGCGGCTCGGCGGTGTGGGCGCGGGCCAGGCGGGGGGCGTGGGCGGTGCCGTGGCGCAGGGCGAACCGGGGTTCCCCGGTGGCGAGCGCGGCGGGCAGGGCGCGCCAGGAGGCGGGGTCGTCGTCCAGGTCGGCGAGGACGATGCGGCCGGGGTGCTCGCTCTGGGCGGAGCGGACCAGGCCGTGGACGGCGGCGGCGGGCAGGTCGTGGACGTCCTCGGCGGGGTCGGCGGCGACGGCGCGCCGGGTGGTCACGAGCAGGGTGGCGTCGGGGCGGTCGTCGGCGAGCCACGTCTGGAGGACGGCGAGGGCGCGGTCGAGGGCGTCGAGCGGCTCGTCGCCGCTGAGTTCGACGAGCGTGACGTCCGCGTCGGCGCCGAGGGCGACGCCCGCCTCGGCGAGGGCCGCCGCGTGGGCGGGCGGTTCGCCGAGGACGGTCCAGCGCTCGGGGGCCGGCCCCGGCTCGGGAAGGGTCAGGGCCGGCCAGTCCAGGTGGAAGAGCGCCTCGCGCGCCACCCGGGCGGCCGGGTCGAGGGCGCCCTCGGCGAGCGGGCGCACGGCCAGGGCCTCGATGGCGGCGACCGGGCGGCCGGCCGGGTCGGCCATCTCGACGGACACCGCGTCGGGCCCGGCCGGGGTGAGCGTCACCCGCAGCGCGGTGGCCCCTGCGGCGTGGAGCGTGACGCCGGTCCAGGCGAACGGCAGCCCGGGGCGGCCCGCCAGCGGGCCGAGCCCGGCCGGGTGCAGGGCGGCGTCGAGGAGGGCGGGGTGCAGGCCGTAGCGGGCGGCGTCGGCACGGGCCGGCGCGGGCAGCTCGACCTCTGCGTGGACGGCGGCACCGAGGCGCCAGGCCGCGCGCAAGCCCTGGAACACCGGTCCGTAACCGTAGCCGTGCTCGCGCAGGCCCGGGTAGAAGCCGCCGACGTCGATCGGCTCGGCGCCGGCGGGCGGCCAGGCGGCGGACGCCGGCGCGGGCTCGACCCCGGCGGGAGCGACGCTGCCATCGGCGTGCCGGGTCCAGCCCTCGGGCGCGTCCGCGTCGGCCGGGCGGGTGTGCAGCGCGACCGGGCGGCGGCCCGTGTCGTCCGGAGCGCCGACCTCGATCTGCACCTGGAGCGCACCGCGCTCGGGCAGCAGGACGGGCGCATGCAGGGTCAGTTCCTCGATGCGCCCGCAGCCGAGCTCGTCGCCGGCCCGGACGACCGCCTCGACCAGCGCGGCGCCGGGCACCACGACGGTGCCCGCGACCGCGTGGTCGGCGAGCCACGGGTGGGTGTGCAGCGACCAGCGGGCGGTGGCCACCAGGCCTCCGCCCTGGGCGAGTTCGACGGCGGCGCCGAGCAGCGGGTGCTCCGGCGCGGCCAAGCCGGCCGTGGTGACGTCGCCGCCCGTCCCGCCCGGACGCGGCCAGTAGCGCTGCCGCTGGAACGGGTACGTCGGCAGCTCGGTGGCGCGCGCGCCGGTGCCGGCGAACAGGAGGTCCCAGTCCACCCGGGCGCCGTGGTTGCACGCGTCGGCGAGGGCGAGCAGGAAGCGGCCGGGGCCGCCCTCGTCGCGGCGCAGCGTGCCGAGGGCGGCGGCGGGCAGGCCGCTGTCCTCGATCGTCTCCTGGACGCCGGTGGTCACCACGGGGTGCGGGCTGACCTCGACGAACACCCGGTGGCCCGCGGCCAGCAGGGTGCGGGTGGCCTGCTCGAACTCCACGGTGTGGCGCAGGTTGCGGTACCAGTAGGCGGCGTCCAGCCCGGCGGTGTCGATCACGGCGCCGGTGACGGTCGAGCAGAACGGGACGTCGGCGCTGCGCGGGGCGATCGGCGCGAGGAGGTCGAGCAGCTCGTGCTCGATGCGCTCGACGTGCGCGGAGTGCGAGGCGTAGTCGACCGGGATGCGTCGGGCCCGCACGCCGGCCCGCTCGCAGTCGGCGATCAGCTCCTCCAGGGCCTCGGGGTCACCCGAGACCACCACCGAGCCGGGGCCGTTGACGGCGGCGACGGAGATGCGCTCGCCCCAGCGCATGAGGCGCTCACGGACGGCGGCGACCGGCTCGGCCACCGAGACCATGCCGCCGAGGCCCGCGAGCCGCCGGATCGCTCGGCTGCGCAGGGCGACGACGCGGGCGGCGTCGTCCAGGGAGAGCGCGCCGGCCACGCAGGCGGCGGCGATCTCGCCCTGCGAGTGGCCGAGCACGGCGGCCGGTTCGACGCCGTGCGCGCGCCACAGTTCGGCCAGCGACACCATGACGGCGAACAGCACGGGCTGCACGACGTCGACCCGGTCGAAGCCGGGCGCACCGGGTTCGCCGCGCAGGACGTCGGTTGCCGACCAGTCGGTGAAAGGCTCCAGGGCCGCCGCGCACTCGGCGAAGCGCTGCGCGAACACCGTTTCGGTGTCGAGGAGTTCGACCGCCATGCCGGCCCACTGGGAGCCCTGGCCGGGGAAGACGAACACCGGTGCGCCCTCTCCTGCGGCCTGTCCTGCCAGGACGGCAGGGGTGGCGCGACCTTCGGCGAGTGCGTCCAGACCGTCCAGCAGCCCGGCCCGGTCGGGCGCGACGACGGCGGCCCGGTGCTCCAGGACGGCGCGGGTCGTGACGAGGGAGCGGGCGACGTCGTCGAGGGCGGGCTCGGCGGCACGGACGTGGGCTGCGAGGCGGCGGGCCTGCTCGCGCACGGCCTCGGGTGTCCGGGCGGACAGCAGCCAGGGCAGCGGGCGGCCGGCGGCCGGGCGCTCGGGCAGCGGCTCGGGCGCGGGGGCCGCTTCGAGGATCACGTGGGCGTTGGTGCCGCTGACGCCGAACGAGGAGACGCCGGCGCGGCGGGGCCGTCCGGTGGCGGGCCACGTGCGGGCCTCGCTCAGCAGCTCGACGGCGCCGGCGGTCCAGTCGACCTGCGCGGTCGGGGCGTCGATGTGCAGGGACTTCGGGAGCTCGCCGTGCTGCATCGCGAGCACGGTCTTCATCACGCCGGCCACCCCGGCGGCGGCCTGGGTGTGGCCGAGGTTGGACTTCACCGAGCCGAGGAGCAGCGGGTGTTCGCGGTCCTGGCCGTAGGCGGTGAGGAGGGCCTGGGCCTCGATCGGGTCGCCAAGGCGGGTGCCGGTGCCGTGCGCCTCGACGGCGTCGACCTCGGCGGGCGTCAGACCGGCGTCGGCCAGGGCGGCCCGGATCACGCGCTGCTGGGACGGGCCGTTGGGCGCCGTGAGGCCGTTGGAAGCGCCGTCCTGGTTGACGGCCGAGCCGCGCACCACGGCCAGCACCGGGTGCCCGTTGCGCCGCGCGTCCGAGAGCCGCTCGACGAGCAGCACTCCGACGCCCTCGGCCCAGCCCGTCCCGTCCGCCGCGGCGGCGAACGGCTTGCAGCGGCCGTCGGGGGCCAGGCCTCGCTGGCGCGAGAACTCGACGAACACCTGCGGCGTGGACATCACCGTCACGCCGCCCGCGAGCGCCAGCGAGCACTCGCCCCGGCGCAGGGCCTGGGCGGCCAGGTGCAGGGCGACCAGCGAGGACGAGCACGCGGTGTCGACCGTGACGGCCGGGCCCTCCAGGCCGAGGACGTAGGCGACGCGGCCGGAGATCACGCTCGCGGCGTTGCCCGTCATCACGTGCCCGGCGACCCCCTCCCGGGCCGCGTCCAGCAGCACCTGGTAGTCCTGGAAGTTGGAGCCGACGAACACGCCGGTCCGCGAGCCGTGCAGCGCCCCGGGGCCGATGCCGGATCGCTCGACGGCCTCCCAGACCGTCTCCAGCAGGAGCCGCTGCTGCGGGTCCATCGCGAGGGCCTCGCGCGGGGAGATCCCGAAGAAGGCGGCGTCGAAGTCGGCCGGGGCGGTGAGGAACGCGCCCTCGGCGACGTAGCTGGTGCCCTCGTGGTCAGGGTCCGGGTGGTACAGGCGGTCGGTGTCCCAGCCCCGGTCGGCCGGGAACGGGCCCACCGCGTCGCGGCCCTCGGCGAGCAGTCGCCAGAGGTCCTCCGGCGACTCGATGCCGCCGGGGAAGCGGCAGGCCATCGCGACGATCGCGATCGGCTCGTCGGCGACGACGGCAGGGGCCGCGGACGTCTCCCCCGCGGCCGTACCGGCCAGCTCGGCGCGCAGGTGCGCGGCGACGGCGGTCGGGGTCGGCTGGTCGAACAGCAGAGTGGCGGGCAGGCGCAGACCGGTCGCGGCGGTGAGGCGGTTGCGCAGCTCGACGGCGGTCAGCGAGTCGAACCCGAGGTCCCGGAACGCCCGGGCGGCGTCGACGGTCGCGGTGGAGGCGTGCCCGAGGACGGCGGCGGCCTCGGTGCGGACGAGTTCCAGCAGCACACGCTCCTGCTCGTCGGCGCTGCGGCCGCGCAGCTGATCGGTCGGCGGGGAGTCGGTGGACGTCGTGGCGACGCCCGGGTGGACCGCGCGACGCACCTCGGGCAGGTCCGCGATCAGCGCGCTCGGACGGGCGGCGGTGAGCACGGGGGCGAGCGTGCTCCAGTCCACGTCGGCCACGGTGAGGCCGGACGCATCCGCGAGCAGGGCCCGACGCAGCGCGGCGACCGCCCGCTCCGGGTCCATCGGGGCGAGCCCGCTGCGCCGCATCCGCCCGGTGAGGCCCGGGTGGTCCCCCGCCATGCCGCCCCCGGCCCACGGGCCCCAGGCGACGGCGGTGGCCGGCAGCCCGGCGGCGCGGCGGTGCTCGGCGAGGGAGTCGAGGTAGGCGTTGGCGGCGGCGTAGTTGGCCTGGCCCGGGTTGCCGAGGACGCCCGTGATCGAGGAGAACAGGACGAACAGGGTGAGGTCGTGCCCGGCCGTCAGCTCGTGGAGGTTGCGGGCGGGGACGGCCTTGGCGCGGAGCACGGCGCCGAAGCGGTCGGCCGTGAGGCTCTCCAGCACGCCGTCGTCGAGGACGCCGGCGGCGTGGACGACGCCGGCGAGCGGGTACTCGGCGAGGAGGGCGGCGAGCGCGTCGCGGTCGGCGACGTCGCAGGCGGCGAGGGTGACGCGGGCACCGAGGGCGGTCAGCTCGTCGCTCAGCTGCTGCGCGCCGGGGGCCTGGGGGCCACGGCGGCCGACGAGGAGCAGGTGCTCGGCACCGGCCTGGGCCAGCCAGCGGGCGACGTGGGCACCGAGGGCGCCGGTGCCGCCGGTGACGAGGATGGTGCCTCGGGGCGCGGTCCAGCCGTCGGGGGCGTCCGACGCGGGCGCCGTGCCCGGAGCGCCCGGCAGCGCCGCCGCGCGTCCGGGCACCGGCGGGAGATGGCGGTGGGTCAGCCGGCGGGCATATGCGCCGGAACCGCGCAGGGCGAGCTGGTCCTCGGCGGTCTGGGCGAGGAGGCCGGCCAGGCGGACGGCGGTGCGGGCGTCGGGGGCGTCGGGCAGGTCGATCAGGCCGCCCCAGCACTGCGGGTGCTCCAGCGCGGCCACCCGGCCGAGGCCCCACAGCTGCGCCTGCTCGGGCTCGCTCACCCGGTCCGCGCCCTCGGCCGCGACGGCGCCCCGGGTGAGGCACCAGAGCCTCGCCGGACCGCCCGCGGCCTCCAGGGTTCGCAGCAACTCGACGGTCGCGGGCAGGTAGCGGGGGACGAGGCGGTGGTCGGGGTGCGGGCGGTCGTCGGCGGCGAGGAAGGAGAGGACGCCGGCGAGCAGCTCGCCGGAGCCGTCCGCAAGCAGCGAGGTCAGGGCCCCGGTCCCCGCCACCAGCTCGATCCGCAGGCCGCGCTCGGCGAGGGCGTCGAGGGCGGCCCCGGGCCATTCCTCCTCCGTGCCCTCCGGGACGACGGCGAGCCAGCGGCCCGGCGGCACCGCGTCGGTGAGGCCGCGTACGGGTACCCAGCTCGTCCCGTACGTCCACCCGTCCAGCGCGCCGAGCAGGCGCCGCTGCCCGCGCCAGGAGGCCAGGACGGGCAGCAGGTGGTCAAGCGAGGCCTCGGCGGCCTCCTCCGCGATCCCGAGGACGGCCGACGCCTCCCGGAGGTCGCCGGCCTCGACGGCCGTCCAGAACGCGTCCTCGACCGGGTCGGCGGAGGGCGCGCCCGCGTCACGGTGCTGGAACTCGGGCAGCCAGTAGCGCTGCCGCTGGAACGCGTACGTGGGCAGGTCGACGCGACGGCCGCCGGACCCGGCGAGCACCGCCGCCCAGTCCGGGCCCGCGCCGCGCACGTGCAGGCGGGCGAGGGCCTCCAGGAGGGCCGGCTCCTCGGAACGGTCCTTGCGGAGCACGGCGGCGAGGACCGCGTCGGCCGGCAGTGACTCGGCCGCCATCGCGGTGAGGACGCCGTCCGGGCCGAGTTCGAGGAAACGGGTGACTCCGGCCTCGTGCAGCGTGCGGACGCCGTCCCCGAAGCGGACGGCCTCGCGGACATGGCGCACCCAGTAGTCGGGCGAGGCCAGGCCCTCCGCCAGTGCGCCGGTCAGGTTGGAGACCACCGGGATCGACGGCGCGCTGAAGGTGAGCCCGCTGAGGGCTTCGCGGAAGTCCTCCAACATCGGGTCCATCAGCGGGGAGTGGAACGCGTGCGAGACCCGCAACCGGTTCGTCCTGCGGTCGGCGAAGTGCGCCTCGATCTCCGCGACGGCCTCCTCCGCCCCCGAGACCACGATCGAACGCGGGCCGTTGACAGCGGCGATCGACACGAAATCCGTGAGCAGCGGCAGGACTTCGTCCTCCGACGCCTGCACCGCCAGCATCGCGCCACCCGACGGAAGTGCCTGCATCAGACGGCCACGAGCGCTCACCAGCTTGCACGCGTCCTCCAGCGAGAACACCCCGGCCACATGCGCCGCCGCGACCTCACCGATCGAGTGCCCGGCCACGAACTCCGGCCGCACACCCAGCGATTCGAGCAGCCGGTACAGGGCCACCTCGACGGCGAACAGTCCGCACTGGGCGTACTCCGTCCGGTTCAACAGCTCCTCGTCCGCACCCCACACGACATCCCGAACCGGCAGCTCCAGCGCGGCGCACACCTCGTCGAAAGCCCGAGCGAACACCGGGAACCGGCCGTACAACTCCCGCCCCATCCCCAGCCGCTGCGACCCCTGCCCCGAGAACAGGAACGCCGTCGCCCCCTTCTCCGCCACGCCCGTCACGCGGCCCGCTCCCCCGCCCCCAGCTGCCAGGGCGTCCAGGGCGCGCAGGCGCTCCTCCGGGTCGGCCGAGACGACGACGGCCCGGTGGGCCATGGCCGTCCGGCCGGTCGCCAGGGAATACGCGACGTCGGCCGGGTCGAGCGGTCCGCGCGTCCGGAGGTGGGTGGCCAGACGTCCGGCCTGGGCCCGAAGGGCCGTCTCGTCGTGCGCCGACAACACCCACGGCAGCACCGTCTCGGGCGCGGCCTCGGACGCGGCCTCGGGCGCGACGCCACCAGCGGGCTCCGCCGGCGCCGCCTCCAGCACGACGTGCGCGTTGGTGCCGCTCACACCGAAGGAGGAGACCGCCGCACGCCGGGGCCACGCGTCGGCAGGCCACTCCCGGGCCTCGGCCAGGAGTTCGACGGTGGCGGCGGTCCAGTCGACGTGTGGGGTCGGGGCGTCGAGGTGCAGGGTGCGCGGCAGCAGGCCGTGCCGCATCGCGAGCACCGTCTTGATCACCCCGGCCACGCCGGAGGCGGCCTGGGTGTGGCCGGTGTTGGACTTCAACGCACCGATGAAAAGCGGCCGTTCGCGGTTCTTCCCGTACGTCGCGAGCAGGGCCTGCGCCTCGATCGGGTCGCCGAGCCGCGTGCCCGTGCCGTGCGCCTCGACGACGTCCACCTCGGCGGGCGTCAGACCGGCGTCGGCCAGCGCGGCCCGGATCACGCGCTGCTGCGACGGGCCGTTGGGCGCCGTCAGCCCGTTCGAGGCGCCGTCCTGGTTGACGGCCGAGCCGCGCACGACGGCCAGCACCGGGTGGCCGAGGCGCTGCGCGTCGGAGAGCCGCTCGACCAGGAGGACGGCCGCGCCCTCGCTCCACGCGGTGCCGTCGGCCGCCGCCGCGAAGGGCTTGCACCGGCCGTCGGCGGCGAGGCCGCCCTGCCGGGAGAACTCGGTGAACATCTGCGGGCTCGACATCACCGTCACGCCGCCCGCGAGCGCGAGCGCGCACTCGCCGCGGCGCAGCGACTGGACGGCGAGGTGCAGGGCGACCAGGGAGGAGGAGCACGCGGTGTCGACCGTGATGGCCGGGCCTTCGAGGCCGAGGACG
Organism: Kitasatospora sp. NPDC091276; assembly: GCF_040684355.1. Lineage (NCBI taxonomy): Bacteria > Bacillati > Actinomycetota > Actinomycetes > Kitasatosporales > Streptomycetaceae > Kitasatospora > Kitasatospora sp. NPDC091276. The sequence continues at coordinate 24,600 of NZ_JBFBFU010000054.1, forward strand.
TAGGAGATGCGGCCGGAGGCTACGCTGACGGTGTTACCGGTCAGCAGGTGTCCGGCGGCGGTCTCGACGACCTGGCCCGCGGTGGTGGAGGCGCTGTCGTAGCCGCCGTGTCCGGCGCCGACGAACACGCCGGTCGGCGTGCCGCTCAGCGTCCCGGGGTCGATACCGGCCCGTTCGACGGCCTCCCACGCGGTCTCCAGGAGGATCCGCTGCTGGGGGTCCATGGCGAGGGCCTCGCGCGGGGAGATGCCGAAGAACCCGGCGTCGAACTCGCCCGCGTCGTGCAGGAATCCGCTCTCGCGGGAGGTGACGGCGCCCTCGGGCAGGTCCCAGCCGCGGTCGGCGGGGAAGGAGGAGACGGCGTCGACGCCGTCGCACACCAGGTCCCAGAGCTCCTCAGGGGAGGCGACCCCGCCCGGCAGCCGGCAGGCCATGCCGACCACGGCGATCGGCTCCCGGTGCTGCTCGGTCGCCTCGCGGAGCTGTTCGCGGGCCTCGTGGAGGTCCGCGATGGCCCGCTTCAGGTAGTCGCGGAGCTTGTCTTCGTTCGACATCGGGGCGTCAACCTCTCCGGGGGTCGCCAGGAACGCGGTGCGGGCGGCCCTGTCGTGCGGGCCCGTCCCGGCAAGCCCGTTCCGGGGGCCGGCCGCAGGCTCCTGACGTCAGGTCCGACCCGTCGCCCGCCCAGTCTCGCCACGGACGGCCCCGGTTTTCCCTAGAGGCGTGGACGCGCCGAGAAGCACGGACGGGCGTGCCCGGTACCCGTGGGTACCGGGCACGCCCGTCCGGCCTGCGGCTACTCCTGGCCGCGCAGCCACTCCTCCACGACCTCGGCGGTGAGGGCCGAGTCCTCGCGGATCATCGACAGGTGGTCGGCGTCGACACCGACCACCCGGGCGCCCGGCACGAGCGGCTCGGCCTGGGCACGCTGCTCGATGGGGGCCTCGTCGACGCCGGTCAGGGCACGGTCGCAGGTGACGAGCAGGACGGGGGCCGTGGTGTGGTGCACCTCCAGGCGGTTGAGGAGGACCATCCAGCGGCCCATCGCGGACAGGCGGGAGTTGGTCAGCCGCACCGGCGAGTCGCCGCCGGTGAAGTTGAGCCGCATCATGCCGGTGTAGTCGGTGCCCTCGTCGGCGTTGTGCTGGAAGCTCAGCGTGTCGAAGAGGACGACGCCCGCCGGGCGGATGCCCCACGTGTGCTCCAGCAGGCCGGCCGCGGCGTAGGCGAAGGAACCGCCGGAGGAGTGGCCGGCGAGGACGAACGGGTGGCCGTCGCTGGCGCGCAGGGCGCTCTCGGCGATCACCCGGGTGGCGACCTCGGGGGTGGCGGGCAGCCGCTCGCCCGTGGCGAAGCCGACCAGCGGGAGCGCCGACACCTCGCGCTCGCCACGGAAGTGGGCGGCGAGCCGGGAGTACTGGTGCACGCCCGCGTTGGCCGTCGGCGCGCTGACGCAGATCAGCCGGGTCGGGCGGGGCCCCTCGGCGAGGCGGGTCGCCCAGGGCAGGTCCTCCAGTTCGGCGGTCGCCTCGAAGGTGGGGCGCAGGGCCGCGACGGTGGCGAGCATGCGCTGGGCCTCGGGCACCTTGCCGATGGCCAGGGCGTCGGTGAACAGCCGCTCCAGGGAATCGAGTTCGGGCTCGCCGCCGGGCACGAGCACGGCCCCGCCCCCGCCGTCCTCGGCGCGCTGGTTGGCGAGCTCGCTGCGGAGCCAGGTGGCGAGCTCGACCGGCGAGCGGCTGTCGAAGACGACGGTGGCGGGCATCCGCAGGCCGGTGACAGCGGCGATCCGGTTGCGCAGCTCGACGGCGGTGAGCGAGTCGAACCCGAGCTCGTAGAAGTCGCGTTCGGCGTCGACGGCCTCCGGGGAGAGGTGGCCGAGGACGGCGGCGGCTTCGGCGCGGACGGTATCGACGAGGTAGCGCATGCGGTCGCGCTCGTTGAGGTCGAGCAGCTGCCGGGTGAAGTCGGCGGCCGCGCCGGCACCGCTCGTGCCGCCGCCCGAGGCGGAGCGCCGGGCGGCGCGGACGAGTCCGCGGAACAGCGGCGGCACGTCGCCCTGGGGGCGCATGCCCCCGGCGGCCAGGCCCATCGGAATGACGAGCGGTTCGGCGGAGCCGAGGGCCGCCTCGAACAGGGCGAGGCCCTGCTCGACGGAGAGCGGCGGGATGCCGCCGGACTGCATGCGCCGCATGTCGGTCTCGCTGAGCTCGCTGGTCATGCCCGCCTCCTGGGCCCACGGGCCCCAGGCGAGCGAGGTGCCGGCCAGACCGAGCGACCTGCGGTGGTCGATCAGGGTGTCCAGGAACGCGTTGGCCGCGGCGTAGTTGCCCTGGCCGGGGCTGCCCATGACGCCCGCGATGGACGAGAAGACGGCGAAGACCGCGAGGTCGAGGTGCCGGGTGAGCTCGTGGAGCTGCCAGACGGCGTCGACCTTGGGCCGCAGGACGGCGGACAGCCGCTCGGGGGTGAGCGCGGTGATGATGCCGTCGTCCAGCACACCGGCCGTGTGGATGAGGGCGGTGAGCGGGTGCTCGGCCGGGATGCCGGCGAGCAGGGCCTCGGTGGCGGCGCGGTCGGCGGTGTCGCAGGCGACGACGCGGGCGTCGGCGCCGAGCGCCGCCAGGTCGGCGAGGAGTTCGGCCGCGCCGGGCGCGTCCGGTCCGCGCCGGCTGGTGAGCAGCAGGTGGCGGGCGCCGGTGGAGGCGAGGCGGCGGGCGAGGCGGCGGCCGAGGGCGCCGGTGCCGCCGGTGATCAGCACGGTGCCGTCGGGGTGGCGCTCCGCGGGCATCGTGAGGACCGTCCGGACGGCGGACTCCCCGGCGGTGAGCGCGGTGCGGGCGGCGCGGATGTCGTGCGCGGCGACCGGCGGCGCGGTGAGCTCGCCGCGTCCGGCCAGGGCGACGAGCTCCGCGAGGATCGCGGCGGTCTCGTCGGCGTCCGGTGCGGGCAGGTGGGCGAAGGCGTCGTCGTCGAGGACGAGGTCGGTACCCGCCGCCGCGCGCCCGACGAGCCGCTCGGGCGGCAGGCCGTGGCCGAGCAGGGCGTCGCGCAGCCCGTCGGGGGCCGTGGCCGAGACATCGGCGCCCAGTCGCAGGGCGAGCTCGACGGCAGCGGTGGCCGGTCCGGTGGCGGTGGCGTGCACGTGGACGGTCCGGCCGGCCTGGACGGCCGAGCCGCCGAGGGCCTGCCGTGCGGGGACGAAGTCCGCGGCCAGGGCGGCGGCGGCCCCGGAGGACCAGCCGTCGGGCAGCGGGGCCAGCAGGCGCCGGTCCGCGACCGCCTTCGGCCCGGCCGCCAGCACGCCGAACACCTCGTCGCCCGGGCGAAGGTCCGGCACGCCGTCACCGACCGCCGTCACCACGCCGGCCGCACCGGTGCCACGGCCGTGGACGGCGGCCCGGACGGCGACGGCGACCTGCCCGGCCGCGGGCGGCCCGGCCGCCTCTGGGCGGGGCACGAGCGCCATGTCGTCGGGCAGCAGGCCGTCCAGGACCCACGGCGTGCCGGCCGGGGGCAGCAGCCCCGCCGCGTCCGCGAGCCGGGCCAGCCGGGCCACCCGCAGAGCGCCGCCGCGCACGGCGAACTGGGCCTCGCCGTCGGCCAGCAGGCCGGGCAGCAGCGGCAGGACCGCGGCCACGTCCTCAGTGTGTTCGACGTCGAGCAGGGCGAAGCGGCCGGGGTGCTCGGAGTTCGCCGAGCGGACCAGGCCCCAGGCGGCGCCGCCGGGCAGGTCGCGGACGGTCTCGCCGTCGGCTGCCCGGACGGCGCCCCGGGTCACGAACACCAGCCGGGCGGCGGCCCGGTCCTCGGCCAGCCAGTCCTGGACCAGGGCGAGGACGCGCGCGGTGTGCGCGTGGACGGCCTCCGGGACATCGCCGGCCGGGCCCTCCAGGGCGACCAGGACGAGGTCCGGCACCGGGCGGCCGAGGTCCGCGAACGTCGCGGCCGAGGAGCCCGTGCCGTAGCCGTCCCGGCCGAGCGCCGTGCAGCGCACTGCCGTGGCGGCGGGCGGCGTGGCGGGGGCGGGGACCCACTCGATCCGGAACAGCGGGTCGCGGCCGGTGCGGGCGGCGGCAGCGGCGGCCTGCGGGGCGCGCAGGGTGACCGAGCCGACCGTCAGCACCGCGCCGCCCGCCGGGTCGGTGGCGGTGACGGACACCGTCTCCTCGCCGAGGCGGGCGACGCGCACCCGCAGGGCGGCCGCTCCCCCGGCGTGCAGGGCCACGCCCTGCCAGGCCTGGGGCTGCGGCAGCTGCTCCTCGGTGCCGACGCCGATCAGCACGGCGGCGTGCAGGGCGGCGTCGAGCAGGGCCGGGTGGAGGCCGAAGTAGCGGGCGTCCTCGCCGGGTTCGCCGGCCTGCTCGACCTCGGCGAACACCTCCTCGCCGCGCAGCCAGGCGGCGCGCAGTCCCCGGAACGCCGGGCCGCGCCCGGGCTCGCGGTAGAAGCCCTCCAGGTCGACGGCGAGCGCACCGGCCGGCGGCCAGGCCGCCTGCGCGTAGTCCGGCAGGTCGGTGTCCTGGGGCACGAGGGTCCCGGTGGCACAGCGCGTCCACGGCTCGTCGGGGGCGGCGTCGCCGGGGCGGGCGTAGCAGGCCACCGGGCGGGCGCCGGTGTCGTCGGGCGCGCCGACGCGCACCTGCACGACGGGTTCGTCGTCCTCGGCGAGCGGCAGCGGGTCGCCGAGCGTGAGCTCCGCGATCCGGCCGCAGCCGACCTGGTCGCCGGCCCGGACGGCCAGTTCGACGAAGGCGGCGGCGGGGAAGGCCAGCCGGCCGCCGATCCGGTGGTCGAGCAGCCACGGGTGGACGCGCAGGGCGAGGCGGCTGGTGAAGAGCAGGCCGTCGGTGTCGTCGGCGAGCGGGACGGCGGCGCCGAGCAGCGGGTGGTCGGCCGGGACGAGGCCGACGGAGGCGACGTCGCCGGAGAGGGCGGCCGGGCGCGGCCAGTAGCGGCGGTGGTCGAAGGCGTAGGTGGGCAGGTCGACCCGGCGGGCGCCGGTGCCGTCGAACAGGGCCGCCCAGTCGACCGGGACGCCGGCCGTGTGAAGCGCGGCGAGGGCGGTGAGCAGGGTGCGCTCGTCGGCGCGGTCCTTGCGCAGGGCGGCGGCGCGGACGCAGTCGGCCGCGTCGTCGCCGAGGCTCTGTTCGGCGAGGGCGGTGAGGACGCCGTCGGGGCCGAGTTCGAGGAAGGCGGTGGCCCCGGCCTCGCGCAGGGCCCGGACGCCGTCGGCGAAGCGGACGGCCTCGCGGACGTGGCGCACCCAGTAGTCGGGGCTGGTGAGGTCCGCACCGAGGGCGCCGGTGAGGTTGGAGACCAGCGGGATCGAAGGGGCGGCGTAGGACAGGCCGTCGAGGACGGTGCGGAAGTCCTCCAGCATCGGGTCCATCAGCGGGGAGTGGAACGCGTGGGACACCCGAAGGCGGGACGTCCGGCGGTCGGCGAAGTGCGCCTCGATCGCAGCGACGGCCTCCTCCGTGCCGGAGACGACGACGGAGGTCGAGCCGTTGACGGCGGCAACGGACACGAACTCGGTCAGCAGGGGCAGGACTTCGTCCTCAGTGACCTGCACGGCGAGCATCGCCCCACCGGACGGCAGGGCCTGCATCAGCCGGCCGCGCGCCGCCACCAGGGCGCACGCGTCACCGAGCGAGAACACCCCGGCGACGTGCGCCGCGGCGATCTCGCCGATCGAGTGACCAGCGACCAAGTCCGGCCGCACGCCCAGGGATTCGACGAGTCGGTACAGCGCCACCTCGACCGCGAACAACCCGGCCTGGGCGTACGCCGTCCGGTTCAGCAGTTCCGCGTCCTCGCCCCACACGACCGCGCGCAGCGGCTGCTCCAGGTGCTCGTCGAGCACCGCGCACACCGCGTCGAAGGCGTCCGCGAACACCGGGAAGCGCGCGTACAGCTCCTGGCCCATGCCCAGGCGCTGCGAGCCCTGGCCGGAGAACAGGAAGGCCGTCGAGCGGTCCGCCGCGACGCCGCGGGCGACCTCTGTCAGGCCCTCGCTGCACGCGAGCAGCACGGCCCGGTACTCGAAGGCGGAGCGTCCGGTGGCGAGCGAGAACCCGATGTCCAACGGGGAGAGTTCGAGGGCGGAGGCGCGGGCGAGGTGGGTCTCCAACGCGTCCTCGGAGCGGCCGGAGAGCACCAACGGGACGACGGCGGGCAGCACCCGCTGGTCCTCGGTGCGCTCGGTCACGGCGGGCGCCTGTTCGAGGATCACGTGCGCGTTGGTGCCGCTGATCCCGAACGAGGACACCCCGGCGCGCCAGGGCCGGTCGACCTCGGGCCACGGCCGGGCCTCGGTGAGCAGGTCGATCGAGCCCGCCGTCCAGTCCACGACGGCGGACGGCCGGTCGATGTGCAGGGACTTCGGCAGCACGCCGTGCCGCATGGCGAGCACGGTCTTGATCACCCCGGCGACGCCGGCGGCGGCCTGGGTGTGGCCGATGTTCGACTTCAGCGAGCCGAGCAGCAGCGGCCGTTCGCGGTTCCTCCCGTACGTGGCGAGGAGCGCCTGGGCCTCGATCGGGTCGCCGAGGGCGGTTCCGGTGCCGTGGCCCTCGACGGCGTCGACCTCGGCAGCCGACAGTCCGGCGCTCGCGAGGGCCTGGCGGATGACGCGCTGCTGGGACGGGCCGTTGGGCGCGGTGATGCCGTTCGAGGCGCCGTCCTGGTTGACGGCGCTGCCGCGCACGACGGCCAGCACCGGGTGCCCGTTGCGGCGGGCGTCGGACAACCGCTCCAGGACCAGCATGCCGGCACCCTCGGACCAGTTGGTGCCGTCTGCGGCGTCCGAGTAGGCCTTGCAGCGGCCGTCGGCGGCGAGGCCGTTCTGGACGGTGAAGCCGGCGAAGCTCACCGGCGTGGTCATCACCGTCACGCCGCCCGCGAGCGCGAGTCCGCACTCGCCGTTGCGCAGCGCCTGGGTGGCCCAGTGCAGGGCGACCAGGGACGACGAGCACGCGGTGTCGACGGTGACGGCCGGGCCCTCCAGGCCGAGCGTGTAGGAGATGCGGCCGGACAGGACGCTCGACGCGAGGCCGGTGCCGGCGTGGCCGCCGATGTCCTCGCGCGAGTTCATCATGAGCGTCGCGTAGTCGAGGCCGTTGGTGCCGACGAAGACGCCGGTGCGGCTGCCGCCGAGCTTCTGCGGGTCCACCCCGGCGCGCTCCAGGGCCTCCCAGGACGTCTCCAGCAGCAGGCGCTGCTGCGGGTCCATGGCGAGGGCCTCGCGCGGCGAGATGCCGAAGAAGGAGGCGTCGAAGTCGGCGACGGCGTCGATGAAGCCGCCTTCCAGGGTGGCGCTGCGGCCGCGGCCGTCGCGGTCGCCGACGAGCAGGGTCCGCAGGTCCCAGCCGCGGTCCTCCGGGAAGCCGGCGATGCCGTCGCCGCCCTCGGAGACCAGGCGCCACAGCTCGTCGGGCGAGGTGACCCCGCCGGGCAGGCGGCAGGCCATGCCGACGATCGCGATCGGCTCGCCGTCGTCGGCCGCGGCTCGCACGGTGGGCAGCAGCGGGTCGACGGGGGTGTCGAGGAGCTCGGTCAGGAGATGCCCGGCGAGGGCCTGGGCGGTCGGGTAGTCGTAGACGGAGGTGGCGGGGAGCGTGAGGCCGGTGGCCGCGCCGAGCCGGGCGGGCAGCTCGACGGCCGTCAGCGAGTCGAAGCCGAGGTCGCGGAACTTGCGGTCCGGGGCGACGGCGGAGCGGTCGGCGTAGCCGAGCACGGAGGCGACGTGGGTGCGGACGAGGTCGGTGAGCAGGGCGGTGCGCTCGGTCGGGGTGAGGGCGCGCAGGCGGCCGGTGAGCTCGGAGGCGGCGGTCGCGTAGTCGCGGCGGACCGCGGCGGCGGCCTCCAGGGCGGGCCGGGCGGCCGGGAGGTCACGCAGCAGCGGGTTGCCGCGCAGGCCGACGAGGCTCTCCAGGACCTGTGGCTGCGTCAGGTCGAGCAGCACGAGCGCTGGGGCCGGGCGGGTGACGGCCTGGCGCAGCGCGGCCAGGGCGAGGTCGGGGTGCAGGGCGGGGACGGCGGTGCGCTGGGAGCGTCCGTCGTCCCCGGCCGGGGCGCCCGAGTCGATGCTGGTGGCCTCGGCGCCGATCCACGCACCCCAGGCCACGGAGGTGGCGGGCAGGCCGTCGGCGCGGCGGCGCTGGGCCAGCGCGTCCAGGACGGCGGCCGGGGCCGCGAGGGTGGCCCGGCCGGGGGTGCCGACGGCACCGGCGACGGAGGAGCAGAGCACGAAGGCCGTCAGGTCGATGCCGCGGGTCAGCTCGTCCAGGTGGAAGGCGGCCCCGGCGCGGACCCGGTGGACGGCGGCAAGGCGCTCGGGCGTCAGGTCGTCGAGGACGCCGTCGTCGACCGTGCCCGCCGCGTGGACGACGGCGGTGAGCGGGGCGTCGGCGGGGATCGCGGCCAGCAAGGCGGCGAGGGCGTCACGGTCGCCGACGTCGCACGACGCGATCGTCACGACGGCGCCCAGGCCGCTCAGTTCCTCGACGAGGTCGGCGGCGCCGGGGGCGTCCGGGCCCCGGCGGCTCGCCAGCAGCAGGTGGCTCGCGCCCGCGGCGGCGAGCTGGCGGGCCACGGCCGCGCCCCGGCCGCCGGTGCCGCCGGTGATCAGCACGGTGCCCGGGGTCCGCCCAGGCGTCCAGCCCGCGGCCGGCGCGCCGGCCGGAGCCGGGACCAGGCGGCGGGCGTGGACGGCGGCGGTACGGATCGCGATCTGGTCCTCGCCGTCCACGCCGGCGAGCACGGCGGCCACGCGGCGCACCGCGGACTGGTCCGGCACCTCGGGCAGGTCGACGAGGCCGCCCCACTGCTGGGGGTGCTCCAACGCGGCGACCCGGCCGAGGCCCCATACGGCGGCCTGCTCGGGCGCGGTCGGCGAGTCGGTACGGGCCACGGCGACCGCGCCGCGCGTCAGGCACCACAACGGCGCGGTGACGTCCGCGTCGCGCAGCGCCTGCAGGAGGGCGAGGGTCGCGGCGGCCGGGTCGGTCTCACGGCCGAGCGCGAGGAGGGACAGGACCCCGGTGAACGGGCCCCCGGTCGAGGGAAGTTCGCGCAGGAGCGTAGCGATCCCGGCGCGCTCCTGGGCGGACACGGACAGGCACAGCACGTCCGGCCCGACGGCCTCGCAGGCCGCCTCCGTCCACGCCTCGTCGCCGTCCTCGGCCGGTGTCACCACCAGCCATGGGCCGGACGGCCGGGCCGTCGAGCCGCCCGGCAGCGCGCGCCAGGACTCGTGGAAGCGCAGCGCGTCCAGCAGGGACTGGTCGCGGTGGTGGCGCCGCCACGCGGACAGGGCCGGGAGCACCGCGCCGAGCGCTTCGCCGTCCACAGCGAGGTCGGCGGCGAGCGCGTCCAGGTCCTCGCCCTCGACGGCGGCCCAGAAGCGGGCGTCCAGCGGGTCGTCCGGCGCGGCGGCGCCGGGGCGGGAGGTCGGGGCGTGCGTCTGCGGCCAGTAGCGCTCGCGCTGGAAGGTGTACGTCGGCAAGCCGGTGCGGCGTGCACCGGTGCCGTCGAACAGGCGCGCCCAGTCGACGGGCGTGCCGACGACATGGAGGCGGGCGAGCGCGGTCAGCAGGGCGGTCTCTTCGGGACGGCCGCGGCGCCCGGCCGACTCGACGACGACCTCCGAGGCATCCGCCAGGGTCCGGCGGACGGCAGGGGACAGGGCCGCGTCCGGGCCGAGCTCCACGAAGTCGGTCGCACCGGCGGCGTGCAGCGTGCGGATGCCGTCGGCGAAGCGGACGGCCTCGCGGACGTGGCGCACCCAGTACTCGGGGCTGGTGACGTCCTCGCCGAGGGCGCCGGTGAGGTTGGAGACCAGCGGGATCGAAGGCGCGCTGAAGCTCAGCCCGTTGAGGACCTCGCGGAAGTCCTCCAACATCGGGTCCATCAACGGCGAGTGGAACGCGTGCGAGACCCTCAGCCGCGTGGTCCTGCGGTCGGCGAAGTGCTCCCCGATCGCCGCGACGGCCTCCCCCGCGCCCGAGACGACGACGGAGGCCGGACCGTTGACGGCCGCGATCGAGACGAAGTCGCCCAGCAGCGGCAGGACTTCGTCCTCCGCCGCCTGCACCGCCAGCATCGCGCCGCCGGACGGCAGCGCCTGCATGAGGCGGCCGCGAGCAGCCACCAGGGCACAGGCGTCGGTCAGGCCGAACACCCCGGCGACGTGCGCGGCCGCGACCTCCCCGATCGAGTGCCCGGCCACGAACTCCGGCCGCACACCCAGCGATTCGAGCAGCCGAAACAGCGCCACCTCGACCGCGAACAACCCGGCCTGGGCGTACTCCGTCCGGTTCAGCAGCTCCTCGTCCTCACCCCACACGACATCCCGGACGGGCAGGTCGAACTGCGCGCAGACCGCGTCGAAGGCCTCGGCGAACACGCGGAAGCGGGCGTACAACTCCTGTCCCATGCCGAGGCGTTGGGCGCCCTGTCCGGAGAACAGGAGTGCCGTCCTGCGCTCGCCGTCGGCGACGCCCCGGGCCACTTCGGCGCCGTCCAGCAGCACGGCCCGGTGCGCGAACCGCGACCGCCCGGCGGCCAGCGAGAGGCCGACGTCAACGGGCGGGGCGTCCAGCCCTTCCAGTCGCACGAGCTGGGCGTCCAGCGCGGCCTCGGACTTGCCCGCCAGCACCCATGGCACTGAGCCTGGCGCCACCGACGGCTCCGCCACGCCGGCCTCGGCCGGCGGCGCCTGCTCGATGATCACGTGAGCGTTGGTGCCGCTGATCCCGAAGGCCGACACGCCCGCACGGCGCGGCCGGCCGGTCTCCGGCCACTCCTCCGCCTGCGTGAGCAGCCGGATGTCACCCGCCGTCCAGTCGACGTGCGAGGACGGCGCGTCCACGTGCAGCGTGCGGGGCAGCACACCGTGCTGCATCGACAGCACGGCCTTGATCACGCCGGCCGCACCGGCGGCGGCCTGGGTGTGGCCGATGTTGGACTTCAGCGAGCCGAGCAGGAGCGGGCTTTCGCGCTCCTGCCCGTAGGTGGCGAGGAGGGCCTGGGCCTCGATCGGGTCGCCCAGCGTGGTGCCCGTACCGTGGCCCTCGACGAAGTCGACCTCCGCCGCCGAGAGGCGCGCGTTGGCGAGGGCCTGGCGGATGACGCGCTGCTGGGCCGGCCCGTTGGGGGCCGTCAGACCGTTCGAGGCACCGTCCTGGTTGACGGCACTGCCGCGCACGACCGCGAGCACCGGGTGCCCGTTGCGGCGCGCGTCCGAGAGGCGCTCCAGCACCAGGACGCCCGCGCCCTCCGACCACCCGGTCCCGTCCGCACCGTCGGCGAACGCCTTGCAGCGCCCGTCCGGGGCCAGTCCGCCCTGCCGGGTGAAGCCGGGAAAGCCGAGCGAGGACGACATCACGGTGACGCCGCCGGCCAGGGCCAGCGTGCACTCGCCGCTGCGCAGCGACTGGGAGGCCAGGTGCATCGCCACCAGCGAGGAGGAGCACGCCGTGTCGACGGTGACCGCCGGGCCCTCCAGGCCGAAGGTGTAGGAGATCCGGCCGGAGACCACGCTCGCGGCCAGGCCGGTGCTCGCGTGGCCCTCGATGTCCTCCTGGGCGTTCATGACGAGCGTCAGGTAGTCCTGGCCGCCGGTGCCGACGAAGACGCCGGTCCGGCTGCCGCGCAGCGCCGTCGGGTCGATCCCGGCACGCTCGACGGCCTCCCAGGACGTCTCCAGCAGGAGCCGCTGCTGCGGGTCCATCGCGAGCGCCTCGCGCGGCGAGATCCCGAAGAAGGCCGCGTCGAAGTCGGCCACCCCGTGCAGGAAGCCGCCCTTCGCGGTGGCGCTGCGCCCCCGGTCGCCGGGGCCGCCGCCGAGCAGGATGTCGAGGTCCCAGCCGCGGTCGGTCGGGAAGTCGGAGATGCCCTCGCGGCCCTCGGCAACCAGCGCCCACAGCTCCTCGGGCGTGCCGACCCCGCCGGGCAGGCGGCAGGCCATGCCGACGATCGCGATCGGGTCATCGGCGATGGCGGTGGCCGCCGCGGCCGGGGCGACCGGATCGTCGTGCCAGCCGAGCACCTCCGCGAGCACGCGGTCGGCGATCGCGGCGGGGGTCGGGTGGTCGAAGACCAGGGTCGCGGGCAGGCGCAGGCCGGTGACGGCGGTGAGGCGGTTGCGCAGTTCCAGGGCGGTGAGGGAGTCGATGCCGAGGTCGTGGAAGTCCCGGTCGGCGGCGACGGCCTGCGGCGAGGCGTGGCCGAGGATAGCGGCGGCCTCGGTGCGGACCAGGTCCACGACGTGGCGCAGCCGGTCGGCCTCGCGCAGTTCGTGGAGGCGGGCGGCGAGGGCCGTCATGGTGGCGGCACCGGTGCCGGTCGCGGAGGCCGTGCGGCGCCCGGCGGGCAGGAGGGCGCGGAACATCGTCGGCACCTCGCCGCGTGGGCGGGCGCCGGCGGCCATGCGGCCGGTCGCAACCAGGTAGGGCTCGTCGATTCCCATGGCGGCGTCGAGCAGGGCGAGGCCGTGCTCCTCGGTCAGGGGCGGGACGCCGGAGGCGTGGATGCGGTGCAG
>NZ_JBFBFU010000055.1:0-34867 GCF_040684355.1 Kitasatospora sp. NPDC091276
GCCCAGATGATCAAGGCCGGGTACCGCGTCCGGCCGCTTGAGGAAGCAACCGGTCTGCGCCCCGCACCCTGGCCGTGGATGCCTATCAGCATGCCAGGGCGGAAGACGATGCCCTGATTGGGCGCCCCGCTCAAACCGGAGCCTCCAAGCTCACGCGACGAGCGCGTAGCTGGTGAGCTGTACGTGTTTCGGCAGGCCAGGGGTTAGGTCTACGTCCGTATACTTAGTCCAGGCCGTGAAGTTGGCGACCAGCGCGGCGGCCGCGGCGGCGGGCTCGCCGTTCAGTGCGAGCCAGGCGAGGTAGGCCTGGCAGCCGGCCAGTGGTGGCCGGGTGGCGAGTTCGTCCGGGCCGAGGCCGCAGGCGGCGGCGAGGCCGGGCAGGGTGCGCAGCGCGGCGCTCTCGCCCCGGCGAGGGCGGCGAACCAGGCGCTCACCGGAAGGTCGGCGCTGCGGGTGGCGAGCAGCAGCAGGCTGCGCCGGTCGGAGGCGATGATCCGGTGCTGCTGGGCGGCGAGTTCGGCCAGGGCCGGGCGGGGCGCCGTGTCGTCGGCGAGCTACGTGACGAGTGCCGGGGCGGCGTCGCCGGGCGCCAACTCGGCGCGCAGGTCGCGGATCTGGTCGAGGATCGGGTGGTTCACCGGTGCCTCCGTGGTGCGGTTCGGTCCCGGTGCCATTCCTACCGCCTGGCGGGGCCCGGTCGGTGGCGACAGGCCGGGGCGGGTCCCGGGTTGCCCCCGGCCCCGCGGGTGCGGGGCCGGGGGCGGGCGGTGCGGTCGGTGGCTCAGGACCCGGCGCAGGCGCTGGTCACGTCGCCGGCGGCGTCGGTGATCGCTCCGATGTCGGGCATCTTGCCCTTGGAGACGTTGTCCTGGGCGCTGGAGACGGCCTTGTTCAGCTTGTCGGTGGCCTTGTCGAGCTTGTCCCCGCTGTTGTGGTCGCGGAGCTTCTTGATGTCGTCGCCGACCTTCTTCAGGGCGTCGGCGGTGTGTTTGCGGCGATCCTGGTCGGTGAGTTGGCCGACGTTGATGGCCGATGAGGCGAGGTCCTGGATGTCGCCGGTGATGCTGACGGCCTGTTTGCCGCAGTCGAGTGCCTGGTCGACGTCCTTGCACGCGCTGAGCAGTGGAGCGGTGGCGAGCAGCGCGAGTGCGGCGGCGGCCAGTCGGTACGGTTTCCTTGTCATGTCTGTATCCCTCCCGCCGGCAACAACGCCTGATCGCCCGCTCGTGGTTCCGCCCGATCGGGTGAATCATGGGTGAACCTTTACTGTCGGCCAGGAAAGGGAGTTGATGGAACATCAGATTCCGGACTCGACTTCGCCGACTTCACGTCAGGGGCGCTGCCCATGACGTGAAGTCGGCCGGGACTGCTACCGGTTGGCCGGTCCGGAGAGGTCGCGCACCAGTCCGGCGAGGGCCGGGGTGTCGACCCCGTGTGCGGCGGCGGCCCGCAGGACGGCGCCGCCGATGGCGTCGAGTTCGATCGGACGGCCTGCCTCCACGTCGCGCTGCATCGAGGACTTCATCGACCCGGGCACCCGGTCGAAGGCGGCGAGCAGTGCCTGTGCGTCCGCCGGGGCGCCCGCCGCGCCGGAGACGGCCGCGATCTCGTCGAGGACGGTGAGCAGTTCGGGCCGGTGCTCGGTGCGCACGACGCCGACCTCGCTGCGGTGGCGGGTGGTGAGCAGCGCGAACGGGGCGAGGAAGGAGAGCTTGCTCCAGAGCATCGCGGTCTCGTCCTCGCGAAGCGTGACATCGAGGCCGGTGCGCCGCAGCTGCTCGGCCAAGTCCGCTGCCGGTCCGGCCAGTTCGAGCACGGCGAAGGGGCTGGTGTGCTCGATCCGCCCGGGCGCGGTCCGAGTGGCCTCGACCCGGATCGTGCCGGCCGCGACCTGCCCGGCCGGGTAGCGCTCGCGCAGCGCCGCGACGTGGTCGAGTCCGTTGAGCAGCGGCACCACGACGGCGGAGCCGAGGGCCTGCGGCGGCATCCGGTCGAGAGCGTCGGCCAGCGCCGTCTCCTTGACGGTCACGAACGCGGCGTCGACCGGCTCGCGCAGTTCGGTGGCGGCTTCGACCCGGGCGGTGAACTCGCCGAACTGCCCGCTGTGGACGTGCAGTCCGTCCCGGTTGAGGACGGCGGTGGTCTCCTCGCCGGCCAGGCAGATCACCCGGTGCCCGGCGCGCGCGAGCAGTCCGCCGATCAGGCCGCCGACGCCGCCCGGCCCGAGGACGGCGATGGTCAAGGGTGTGGTCAAGGGGGTGGTCGCGGAGGTGGTGGTCATGTCGACTCCTGGTGAGGGGGTGAGGGGTGGGATTCCGGGGAGGAGAGGGAGACGAGGCCGAAGGTGAACGGCGGTTCGTGGCGCGGCTTCCGCCCGCCGGCCGGGGTCCAGCGCACGGGGGTGTTTCGGCTGAGGTGCAGCGTGTCGTACCGGACGTTGCCGTGGGCGGGATCGGGGACGGGCAGGCCCCCGGCGCGCAGCGCCTCGACCACCTCGTGGGCCGGCCGAAGACGTCGACGCAGTGGAGGCCGAAGCGCAGTCCGGGCAGCGGCGCGGGCAGGCGGACGCCGTGGCCGGGCAGCAGGTCGATGGTCACCCGTTCATGATCCCTCGTCGGATGGGTGGCGCGGGGCCCGGGGGCGGGTGAGGCTCAGCTCGCGGGCGTACCGAGGCGGTGGCCCGAGCCGCGTCCTGCCGTCGGGCGTCGCGGTCGGTGAGCGGCGGCACCGACTCGTCGGGCGGGAGGGGCCGGCGGGCCCAGAACCCACCGTGCCGGTCAGCCGGCCGTCAGACCGTTCAGCGCGTCGGTGACCTGACGGGCGAGGGCGGGCGGCAGTGCGGCGTAGCCCGACTGCGTCGCGGCCGGCTGGCCGGCGGCGCTCACCGCGTGGGAGAGCAGACCGGCCAGTGCCTGGGTCGGGCGGTTGCCGCGGTTGTCCGGTGCGTTGGTGTCACAGAACACCGCGTAGCCGACCTGGACGAGCGGGTACGCGCCGGAGCCGGGGTTCGCGTAGTCGACGTCGACCGTCAGGCCGGCGCCCGTGCCGGTGACCTTGGCGCCGACCAGGGCGGCGGTGGTGGCCTCGGTGGTGGCGGCCACCGGGCCGGAGCCGGCGGACAGTCTCGCGGCCCGCAGCCCGTCGGCGTCCTTGAGCGGGAGGAAGGCGATCGCGCCGGACTTGCCGGTCACCGTCTGGCGGACGGCGCCGAGATCGCCGACCGCCAGACCGCCCGTCGCCTGGGCGGGCCAGGAGCGGGCGGCCGTCGGGTACGGCCAGGCGGCGGACGCGGCCTTGGCGAGGTAGCGGGTGAAGCCGAGCGTGATCGGCGATTCGGCCGACAGGTGGACCGCGGTGATGGCCGAGTCGGGCAGCACCCGGCCGGGGTTGAGCGTCGCGATCGCGGGATCCCGCCAGTTGGTGATCTGGCCGTTGAAGATCCGGGCCACCGTCGGGGCGTCCAGTACCAGCGAGTCGAGCCCGGGGACGTTGTAGACGACCGCGATCGGCAGGGCGGCGAGCGGGAGTTGGGCGGGCCGGGCGGCCGTGCACCGCTTGCCGAGGCCGGTGGCCTCGTCGCCCAGGGGCGCGTCGTCGAGGGTGACGGCGTCGACCTGGCCGGCGACGAACTGCTGGTCGGCGGTGCCGCCCAGGTCGGCGGTGGCCACGTTCGCGGTGGGGCACGCCTGGTGGTAGTCGGCCGCCCAACGGCTCATGACGGTCTTCAACGGCCCGTCTCCGCCCACGACGGCGCGGGCCGAGGGGCAGTCGGGCGGGCCGGACCGGCCTGACTGACCGGGAGCGGACGGCGCCGAGACGGCCGGGGGCAGGGCACCGGCACCGCCGCTGTCCTTCTCCTGCTGCCGCAGCAGGACGGCCGCGCCGCCGGCCGCGGCCAGCGCGACGGCGACCGCGACGACGAGCGCGGCCGTCCGGCGGCGTGGCCGGGGGACGGCGGGGTCGGTCGGCGCCGGTACGACGGCGGGCCCGGCGGGCGGGGGGAGGGCGGGTGCGAGGGGTGCCGAGCGGACGTCCGGCTCGGTCGGAACGGGCGGCACGGCGGGCCGCTCCCACACGGTCGCGGGCAGGGTGTCGGGCGCGGCCGGGGGAGGCTCCACGCCCGCGACGGACCACGTCAGCAACGTCTCCAGGGTGGGCCGTCGGGTCGGCTCCTTGGCGAGGCAGGCCGTGACCATGGGGAGCAGTTCCGCCGCCAGCCCGGCGAGGTCCGGCTCCTCGTAGACGACCCGGAAGCCCACCGCGTGCGAGGAGTCCGCGCCGAACGGACCGCGCCCGGTGCCCGCGAAGGCCAGCACCGAACCGAGCGCGAACACGTCGGTGGCCGGGCTGGTGTCGCCGCGCCGGAACTGCTCCGGCGCCATGAACGGCGGTGTGCCGACGGCGACGCCGGTGCTGGTGAGCTGGGTGCCGTCCAGGGCGCGGGCGATGCCGAAGTCGATCACGCGGGGGCCGTCCTCGGCGAGCAGGACGTTGCCGGGCTTGAGGTCCCGGTGCACCAGCCCGGCACGATGGATGTCCCGCAGCGCCTCCGCGAGGCCCGTCGCCAGCCGCCGTACCTCCGGCGGGCTCAACGGGCCCTGCCGGGCGACCCGTTCGGCCAGCGAAGGGCCCGGGACGTACAGGGTGGCCAGCCAGGGCGACGGGGCGTCGGGGTCCGCGTCGACGACGGGTGCGGTGAACGCCCCGCTCACCCGGCGGGCGGCCTCGACCTCGTGTCGGAACCGGGCGCGGAACTCTTCGTCCCCGGCGAGCTCGGGGCGGATCACCTTGAGTGCCACCTGCCGCCCGGACAGCGACCGCGCGCGGTACACGACGCCCATCCCGCCCGCGCCGATCCGGCCCTCCAGCCGGTACCCGCCGATCTCGCGCGGATCGTTCTCCAGCAAGGTCACGTGACCCCCGTCCTCAGACACCCGTCCCCCGTCCCCCGGTCAAACGGGAGCCAGCCTAGTACCGCACCGTCGGGCGCCGTGACGGTGGCTCGGGTCGGTCGACCGCGACGGTGCCGGGGTGGGACGGGACCGCGACGGCGCCGGGATGGGACCGGACCGCGACGGTGCCGGGATGGGACCGGACCGCGACGGTGCCGGGATGGGACCGGACCGCGACGGTGCCGGGATGGGACCGGACCGCGATGGCCTCGACCCGACGTACGCGTCCTGGGTCCGGAGGTAGGACCACCTGCGGGGTTCGGTTTTCCGAACCCCGAATTGGGGGGCCAGCCCAATCGATCGTGCGGCCGTTCATGCCCAGGATGGAGGGCATGAACGGGATGACGACAGCCGCCGCGGCGGCGAGCGGCGAGGCGGCGGGCGCGGTCCTGACCGGGGACGGGCTGCACCGGGAGTACGGGCGGGGCACGGCCGCCGTCCGGGCGTTGCGGGGGGTGTCCGTGGCCTTCGCGCCGGGGACGTTCACGGCGGTGATGGGGCCCTCGGGTTCCGGCAAGACGACGCTGCTGCACTGCCTCGCCGGGATGGACCGCCCCACCCGGGGCACCGTCCGCTGGGGCGGGACGGAGGTGTCCCGGCTGCCCGAACAGAGGCTCGCGCAGCTGCGCCGCACCAGGGTGGGGTTCGTGTTCCAGGCGTTCAACCTGATGCCCGCGATGACCGTCGCGCAGAACGTCGAGCTTCCCGGGCGGCTCGCGGGGGCGCGGCCGGACGGGGCGCAGGTGCGGGAGGCGCTCGCCAGGGTCGGCCTGTCAGGGCGGGAGCGGCACCGGCCCGGGCAGCTGTCCGGCGGCCAGCAGCAGCGGGTGGCGATCGCCCGGGCGCTGGTCGCGCGGCCGGCCGTGCTGTTCGCGGACGAGCCGACCGGTGCGCTCGACCGGGCGACCGGGCACGACGTCCTCGACCTGCTGCGGTCCGGTGTGGACGCGGACGGGCGGACGTGTGTGATGGTCACCCACGACCCGGTGGCCGCCGGCTACGCGGACCGGGTGCTGCTGCTGGCCGACGGGCTGCTGGTGGACGAGCTCGACCGGCCGACCGCCGCACAGGTCGGCGAGCGGTTGAGCCGGCTGGGCGGGGGAGCGCGATGAGCCCCGTCCTCTCCCTGGCGGCCGGTCAGATCCGGCGCCGACCGGCCGCCTTCGCCGGGCTGGCGGTGGCGCTGTTCCTGGCGGTGGGGACGGTGACGCTGTTCGGCTCGCTGGTCGCCGCCCAGGCCACGGCCTCCGCCGCGGTGGCCCGCCGGGCGGTGGCCGGGCCGGGCCTGCTGCTGATCGCGGGGGCGTTCGGTGAGATCGCTGTCCTGGTCGCGCTGTTCGTCGTGGTCAACGCGCTCGGCTTCACCCTCCGCCAGCAGCACCGCGACCTCGCCCTGCTGCGGACGGTCGCCGCGACACCCCGTCAGGTGCGTCGGCTGGTGCGGGCCCAGGTCGCGGCGACCGTCCTGCTGACAGCCGTGCCCGGCGGCGCGGCGGGCACCCTCGCCGCCCGGGGCTTCCTCGCCGCGCTCCAACGGCGCGGGCTGGCCGCGCCCGGCTTGCGGATTCCCGGGACGCCGGTGCCGATGCTGGTCGCACTGGCGGTGGCGCTGCTGGTCGGCCTGGCCGCCACCGCCCTCGCCGCCCGACGGATCACCCGGCTCACCCCGGCCGCCGCGCTGACCGCCGACACCTCGGGCCAGCGGCGCACGGGCGTGCTACGGGTGCTGGCCGGGCTGGCCGTCCTGGCGGGCGGGGTGCTGCTGCTGCGGCTCGCCGCCACCAGAGGGGCCGGTGAACTGGACAAGGCGGGGCAGGCGGCGATGCTCGGCTCGCTGGTGCTGCTGGTCGCCCTCGCCCTGCTCGGGCCGCTCGCCGCACGGGCCGTGGCCGCCGTGCTCGGCGCGCCGGTACGGGTGCTGGCCCCCGGGGCGGGCTGGCTCGCCGACGCCAACCTGCGCGGCTACGCGGCCCGGCTCTCCTCGGCCGTGGTGCCGGTCGCGCTCCTGGTCGGGCTGTCGGGCACCATGTTGATCATGACGAGCACCGCCGAGCACGTGGTCCGTACGACCGGCGCCGCGACCAGCGTCACCAAGGCGACGGACGTCTGGCTCCGCGAGGCGGAACTGGGGATGCTGGTCTGCTTCGCGGCCGTCTCCACCGTCAACACGCTGGTCGCCCTGACGGCCGACCGGTGGCGCGAGTTCGCGCTACTGCGCCTGGTCGGCGCGACCAGGCGGCAACTGTTGCGGATGCTGTCCGTCGAAGCGGCCCTCACCACGGCGGTCGGCGTGCTGCTGGGTGCGGCGGTGGCGGCCGTCGCCACGGGGGCGTTCGCCCGGGCGGTGACGGGGGCGGTGCTGCCGGTGGTGCCCGGCGCCGCGTGCGGCTGGGTGGTGGCGGGCGCGGCGGCGCTGACGGTACCGGGAATCCTGGGCGCCGGCCTGCGGGCGATCCGGGGGAGCGCGGTCGAGGCGGTCGGCGGTGAGCAGGGGTGAGCGGCGGTGAGCAGGGGTGAGTGAGGGGTGACCGGGCCCTTCGCCAGGTGTGGTGGGGCCGGGTCGAAGCCGCCTGGGTGTGTCGTCGAAGCGGTGAGTGGCGAGTGGTGAGTGCGGTGAGCGTGGTGAGTGGGAGTGGTGAGGTGGACGGTGGCTGAGCGTCGGCGGTATCTGTCGGTGTGCGGTGGCGAGTTGGCCTTCGCGCTGCTCGGGTTGCCGATCGGCGTGCTCGGCGGGGTCTACGCCGTGGCCGTGCTCTATGCCGGGGCGTTGCTCTCGCTCACCGTGCTCGGGCTGCCGTTCGTGGTGGCCGCCCTGGCCGGGGCGCGCGGGCTGGGCGGGCTGCACCGGCGACTGGTCGGGCGGCTGCTCGGCGAGCGGGTGCCGGCCCCGGGCGCGCTGCCCCTCCCGTCCGGGGCGATCGCCCGGGGCCGGGCGGTGCTGACCGACCCGGTGGCCTGGCGGGCGCTGCTCTACCTGCTGCTGCGGCTGCCACTGGGGGTGCTCGGCTTCCTGGTCGCGGTCGGACTGCCGCTCAGCTGCGTCTGGTTGGTGGGCTTCCCGCTGTGGGTGCGGCTGCTGGAGCCGGGGCGCAGACCGGTCGGCTGGCTGGACGTGGCCGGGGCCCCGGCCGGGCTCGCCGTACTGGCGGCGGTGCCGGCGGCGCTGCGGGCGGTGAGCGCGGCCAATCGGGGCCTCGCCCGGCTGCTGCTCGGCCCGGTGCGGTCGCAGGAGCGGGTGCGCGAGCTGGAGACCGCCCGGGCCACCCTGCTCGCCGAGAACACCGACCGGTTGCGCCGCCTCGAACGCGATCTGCACGACGGGACGCAGGCGCAACTGGTCGCGCTCGCCATCACCCTCTCGTTGGCCGACGACGCCCTCGGTGCGGTCACCGGTGAGGCCGTTGGCGAGGCCGTTGGTGAGGCCGTTGGCGACGCCCAGCCCGGGCTGCCCGGCCCGCCCGGGCCGCCCGGTGCTCCGGACGCCGAGCGCCTGCGCACCCTGGTCGACCGGGCCCGTCGGCAGACCGACGACACCATCGCGGAGCTGCGCCGGCTCACCCGGGGCATCCACCCGGTGGCGCTGGACGGCGGCCTCGCCCAGGCGCTGCCCGGGCTCACCGCCACCGCGCCGGTGCCGGTCACGGTACGGCTGGACCTGAGGGAGCGGCCGGACGCGGCGATCGAGCAGGCCGTCTACTTCTGCGCGGCCGAGTTGCTGACCAACGTCGCCAAGCACAGCGGCGCGGCGGCGGCGGAGCTCGCGGCGAGCGCCGCCGACGGGCGGGTGCGGCTGACGGTGCGCGACGACGGCCGCGGGGGCGCCGCCCCGGGCGGGGGCTCCGGCTCGGGTTCGGGCTCGGGCCTGGCGGGCCTGGCCGAACGGCTCGCGGCGGTGGACGGGGTGCTGCGGGTGGACAGCCCGCCGGGCGGGCCGACGACGGTCACCGCCGAACTGCCGAGCCGCCTGTGACGGGTGGCCGCGGCGCGGCCGTCCACGAAACCGCTGCTCCCGGCTCAGCCGCCGGTCTCGGCGAGGTAGGTGAGGACGGCTTTGACGCGCCGGTTGTCGGCTTCGGCCGCCGGCAGGTCGAACTTGGCGAAGACGGCGGCGACGTGCTTCTCCACCGCCCGCTCCGAGACCACGAGCAGCCCGGCGATCGAACGGTTGGAGTGGCCCTGCGCCATCAGCTCCAGTACCTCCCGTTCGCGCGGGGTGAGCGCGTCGACACGGTTTCGCCGCCCGCCGTGCATCAGGCCGTTGACGATCTCCGGGTCGAGCGCCGTGCCGCCGGCCGCCACCCGGTGCAGCGCGTCCACGAACTCCGAGGTGCGGGCGACGCGTTCCTTGAGCAGATAGCCGACGCCGGCGGCGCCACCTGCGAGCAGCCGGGCCGCCCAGGCGGGCTCGGCGTGCTGGGAGAAGACCAGGATGCCGACCCCGGGCGAGGTGGAGCGGAGCTCGACGGCGGCGCGGATGCCCTCGTCGGTGTGGCTGGGCGGCATCCGGATGTCGACCACGGCCACATCGGGCCGGTGCTCGTCGACGGCGGCGATCAGTTCGGGGGCCGTCCCGGCGGTGGCGACCACGGCGCACCCGCGCGCGGTGAGGAGTTCGACCATGCCGTCCCGGAGGATCACCGAGTCCTCGGCGAGGACGACGCGGAGCTGCTTCTCGATCATGTCGCCATTATCGGCGGTGGCCGGTCCGCCGCCGGTCGGCGCCCGGCCGCCCGGGGCCGGCTGTCGGCCGGCTCCGCCGTCCAACTCGCCGACCGTGCCGTGCGGCTCCTCCTCGCCCTGCCCGGCGGCTCGCTGCGCGGGGCGTCGGTCCCTTTGTCAGAACAGTATTGACGGTACGTCAGTGTTCGCCCCCCTGCTGTCCGCGCCAGGCATGGACGCCGGGGGCGACCTCGACCACCTCGAACGGGTAGGCGTCCCGGACGAGTTTGAGCAGGGCGCGCTGCTCGTCCAGCCAGCCGGGGGCGGGGGACAGGACGACCCGGAGGGTGACGCCGGAGTCCTCGGCGTCGGAGACGGTCACCCGGAGACCGCCGGGTCGCCCCGGCTCGATCCGCAGCTCCGGGCCGTGCTCCTCGTCCAGCCAGCGCACCGCCTCGCGCCGCGCCAGCCGTTCCAGGGCGGCTTCCCACTGGTGGAGTTGACGTTCCGTCACCAGCGTGACGAACTGCCCGCGGGCCGAGTCGGCGGTGACGGTGATCTCGCAGTCCAGCCAGTCGTGGCCGAGCAGGGAGCCCGGTGCGTGCCGCCCCAGCACCCGCACCCGTACGCTCCGCCCGCCGGTGCGCCCCTCGTGCCCGGTGGCGTCGTCGGTGCCGGGGCGGTCCGTCAGTCTGATCAACTCGTTCTGGTGCGAAGCGACTTCACGCACTGGGTACTCCCGGTCACTGCGAATCCAAGGGCTGACATCCTCGCGCAGGTGTTCGTCCGGTGCCAGTCCGTGGGAGGGGTTCGTCTCCGGCGCGCCGACGGCCCGCCCGACCGCGGAGGTCGGACGGGCCGGGTGGGGCGGTGGCCGGCTGGCGGTCAGAGCTGCTCAGGGCTGGTCGGCCTGGTCGGGACCGGCCGGGACCGGCCGGGACCGGCCGGGACTGGTCGGGACTGGTCGGGACTGGTCGGGGCCGGCGCGGGTCGACGGGAGTCCGTCGGCGCCCGTCAGTGCCCGTCAGTGCCCGTCAGTGTCCGGCGGCGCCGGTCACCGCTGGTCGGCGTGGCCGGTCAGGACGGTGGTGAAGATCGGCTCGCCGTTCTGGTGGCCGGTGACGGTGGTGGTGAGGGCGTCCGGGTCGTCACCGGGGGTGTGCCGGGCGGTGATCGTGGTGGCGGCGTCGTGCTCGGCGTACCGGTGGTAGGTGGTCGCCGCGGAGGCGGGGATGACGGTGGCCGGTGAGACGAGCGCGTTGGTGGCCTGGCGGGCGGCCTCCAGCAGGACCATGCCGGGAATGTGGTCGTTGGCGTGGTCGAAGAGGATCGGGTGCCAGAGGTCGGGGGTGAGGTGCCAGGTCCCGGGTGCGTCGGCCGGGGTCAGGACGACGTCGCAGGGGCGGATCCGGCCCACTCGGCCCGGGGCCAGCGGCTCGCCGGAGACGGCGGGCGCCGGGCCGGCCTCGCGGAGTGCCCCGCGCAGCCGCCGGTAGGTGGAGTCCGGCACGGTGGTGAACCGGGCGTGTCCGGTGGCGGCGAGGTGGGCGCCGCGTCGGATGACGGTGCTGAGGGTGAAGTCGATGGTGGTGCCGGTCCGGCGCGGCTGTGGGACGAGTCTGGCCTCGATGGTGAGGTCGGTGGGCGTCGCGCCGATGAGCAGTTGGCGGGGGCGGGTGGTGTAGTCGAGGTTCCACATCATGAACTTGTGGTCGAGCGGGACGCCGAACCGGGTGTGCGCGAGGTAGAGCCCGGCTTGGCGGATCGTTTCAGCGGCCTGGATCGGGTCGTGCCGGGTTCCGTCGGGGGTGGTGAAGAAGGTGTGGGCGCGCGGCCACTGCGCGGTGACGGCGAAGGTCGTCTCGTTCAGCTGCTCGCTGCCGGTGAGGAAGACCTCGGCGTGACAGGCCCGGTGGACGTACTCCTTGGCAACGGTGCTGGTCAGGCGCGGTGCCGGTCCGGTCGGCACGGCCGGTCCGGCGGTGCGGCCGGGGGTGGTGCCGTGGTCCGCGCCGGCGGCGCGGGAGATGGCGGGGGCGCGGTAGGCAAGCAGGGTCATGGGAGCGCTCCGGAAGGCCGTGGCGGGCGGGGTGGGCTGCTCAGGGCTCGTAAGATACGTACCTTCCGGTTTGGTTTTCAAGGAGCCCGAACGAAGGTTCGTTGGCGGTCGAGCGTGGTCGGGTGGTCGCTCCAGGTGTCGCGCGATGGCCGTCCGGGTGGCCCGAACCTGGGGCGGATGCCGCCTGGCCTGCAAAGGAATCCCCAAGAGTGGGGTGACAGGTGCATTATCACGGCGGGCTGTTTTCGGTGGGATGCGGCCGGAAGTGGGGAGCCGGATTCCGGCTCTGTCGGCCGGAGGAGGGGCGGCGGTCGCTTTCCCGCCCTGTACCGTCCACGCGGTTTTCCTTCACTCGAAGGCGGGTGCATGCGGCCTGGGGGCGAGGGATCGCCGGTTGACCGGCGGGTAAGATACAGGGTGTTTGGTTTTGTTTGCCGAGGGTTTCGGGCGGGGTGGTTGCGGTGGTGCGGCAGGAGCGGGCGATCCGGACGCGTCGGCTGATCCTGGAGGCGGCGGCCTCGGTCTTCGACGAGCACGGGTACGAGGGGGCGACGATCGGTGAGGTGGTCGCCCGTGCGGGCGTGACCCGGGGTGCGGTGTACTTCCACTTCGCGTCGAAGCGGGAGCTCGCGCAGGGCGTCGTGGAGGAGCAGTTCGGTCGGGACGAGATCCCCGAACGGCATTGCAAGCTCCAGGAGTTCGTCGACCTGGGGATGGTCATCGCCCATCTCATGCCGGGTGACCCGCTGTTGAGCGCGGGCGCGCGGCTCTCGCTCGGCCAGGACGTGTTCGGCGACCTCAGTGGCGGTGCCACGCCCGGGTGGATCGCCCGGCTGGAGGCGGTGCTGACGGCGGCCGGTGAGCGGGGTGAGCTGCTGCCGCACGTGCTGCCGGCCGAGACGGCGTGGCTGATGACGGGCGCCTGGACGGGCGTGCAGATCCAGTCCCAGAAGATGTCCGGCCGGGCGGATCTGGAGCGCCGGGTGGCCGTGCTGTACCGGCACGTGATGCCGAGCATCGCGGTCCCCGGGGTGCTGGCCACGCTGGATCTGGGCTCGGACCGGGGTGGGCGGGTGGTGGCCGAGCTGGCGGCGGCCCGTGCTGGTGGCGCCTGACGGCTTGCGCCCGGGGCTGGCGCGGCGGCACTTGCGGCGGCGGTCGGTCCGGTCGGTCGCCGCGGTCCGGAGTTCGATGGTCCGTTCAAAAACAAACAGCTCGTTCGGTTTTGTATTGACAAACCGTCCGTCCTGTTTTTGGATGAGCACCTGGTGCTCGGCTGTGCGGTAGCCGCAGCGCCGGCCGGCCGGTGGCCGTCGGGGTCGCCGATCCGTCTGGATTGGGGTGGACGTCATGGAGATCCGGGTGTTGGGGGCCTTGGGGGTCCAGGTGTGCGGGGTGTCGGTGGTGCCCTCGGCGCCGAAACCACGGCAAGTGCTCGCCCTGCTGGCCCTGCGCGCCGACCAGGTCATCTCGGCGGGCGTCCTCGCGGAGGAACTGTGGTCCGGCCAACCGCCACGCAGCGCGCGCACCACCGTCCAGACCTACGTCCTCCAACTGCGCGACCTCATCGACCGGGCGCTCGCCCGCCGCGATGACGCCGGAGGAGCGTGCGGAGCCAAGGACGTCCTGGTGACCTCGCCCGGCGGCTACCGGCTCGACAGCGGCGGCGGACTGGTCGACCTCCAGGAGTTCGACCGCCTCGCGGGCCTCGGCTACCGGGCCATGGACGGCGGCGACTTCCCGCTCGCCGCCCGCCAGTTGGGCGAGGCGCTCGGCCTGTGGCGCGGTCCGGCGTTCGCCGACGTCCCGCTCGGCGGTCAACTCGCCGTCGAGGCCAAGCGGTTGGAGGAGACCCGGCTCTGCGCGCTGGACCAGCGGATCGAGGCCGACCTGCGGCTGGGCCGCCACCGCGTCCTGCTCGCCGAACTCACCGTCCTGGTCGACCGCTACCGCACCCACGAGAGCCTGCACGGCCAGTACATGATCGCCCTGCACCGCTCCGGCCGACGGGGCGAGGCCCTGGAGGCCTACCAGCGCCTGCGCAACACCCTGGTACGGGAGTTGGGCATGGAACCCTCGGCCGGACTGCGACGGCTCCAGCGCTCCATCCTGCTCGCCAACCCCGATCGCCCCGAGCCCGACCGTGCCGCCGGCCCAGCCGCCTCCGCCGGCCCCGCCGCCCCCGCCGACCAGACTCCGCCTCGCACCACCCGGCTCACCCGCGTCGGCTGAGCCCTCCACGGAGACGCCCCGCCGGATCGCCGACTAAGACCCCAGGTCCGGCCGAGGGTGGCCGGTCAGGCCCAGGTAGTGGCCGAGTCGGGCGGCCGCGTCGAGCATGGCCAGGCCCTGGGCGGTGAGCCTGCGCTGCCAGCCGTCGAGGGCGTCGGCCAGGGAGGCCGTGCCGCCGGCCGTCCGCACCTGTCGGACCACGGTGGCGATGTGGTCCAGCGGGTAGCCGCCGCGCCGGAGCAGGTGGGCGAGTTCGGCGTCGCGGATGTCGTCGGCGCGGAAGACGCGGTGCCCGGTGGCCTGGTCCCGGGCGGGGGTGAGGATGCCCGCGCCCTCCCAGTTGCGCACGGTCGCCGGGGTGACGCCGAGCCGGTGGGCGAGTTCGCCGATGCTCAGGACGGCGCCGTCCACCGCGGGCTCCGCCGATGGGCCCGCCTCAAGATCCGTCTCAAGGTCCGCTGCAAGGTCCGCCGAGAGATCCCGCGCCGCGTCGGGTCGCGCCGTCAGGTGGTGCACGGCCTCCCGCACCGCGTCCAGGGTGTCCCGGTCGCGGAGCAGTTGGCCGTGGCCGCGGTCGATGGCCGTCAGGGCGTCGTCGAGCCCGCCCCGGTGGAGTGCGGTCATGATCCGGCCGCCGGCCGCGTGGCCGTACGCCGCGACCAGGGAGCGGTAGGCGTCGAGCGCGGCCGCGTGCACCTCGGTGTAGATGCGGTAGCCGCTGGCGGTGCGTCCGGCGGGCGGGAGGAAGCCGTCCCGCTCGTAGTTGCGCACGGCCTGGGTCGAGAGGCCGTGCCCGCGGGCGAGGTCGGAGGGGCGCATGGTGGTCACCGGTTTGAGACTTCAGCGGAGGATCGGGCGGTCGGGGCGGGAAAAGTCTCAACCGTTCTTTCAAGGATACGCTTGAGGGTCATGAGTCAGGACTTGCGAGACCTCGTCCCTTCGCCATGCGGACTGCTGGCGCTCGGTGAACCCACCCACCGGGAACCGGCCTTCGCGCGGATCCGCAACGAGCTGTTCGCCCGACTGGTCGACCGGGGATTCCGGTCGATCGCCCTCGAAACCGACCGGGTGGCCGCGCTCACCGTGAACGACTTCGTCCAGGAGGGGGTGGGCACCCTCGACTCGGTGATGGGCGAGGGCTTCTCCCACGGCTTCGGAGAGCTGGACGGCAACCGGCGGCTGGTCGCCTGGATGCGCGACTACAACCGGAGCCGGCCGCCGGCGGACCGTCTGGCCTTCCACGGCTTCGACGCGCAGACGGAGAACACCAGCGCACCCAGCCCGCGGCGCTACCTCGAACACGCCCGCGACTACCTCGGGCTCGACCTCGACCTCGCCGGCCTGATCGGCGAGGACCAGCGCTGGAGCCGCCCCGAGGCGGTCCTGGATCCGGAGATGTCGCCCGGCGCCTCCGCCGAGGCGGAGAAGCTGCGGACGGTCGCCGACGACCTGCTCACCCTGCTGTACGCGCGGGCCCCGGAACTGGTCGCGGCGACCTCGCGCGCCGAGTGGCTCAGGGCCAGGACGCACCTCACCGCCGGCCTCGGCCTGCTCCGCTACCACCGGCAGTCGGCCGAGCGCCTGGAGCCGGGCGCCCGGCTGTCCGGCCTCCTCGGCACCCGGGACGTGCTCATGGCCCAGAACCTCCTCGACATCCGCGGCGGCGAGGCCCGCCGAGGGGGGACCCTGGTCTTCGCCCACAACCTCCACCTGCAGCGGCAGCCGAGCGCCATGCGGCTGGCGGACCTGGACCTGACCTGGAGCGGCGTCGGCGCGATCCTGAACTCCCTGGACGAGCCGTACACCTTCGTCCCCGGCAGCCTGGGCCGCAGCGAGGCCGTCGGGCTCCAGGAGCCCGAGCCGGACACCCACGAGGGCGCGCTCCAGCGAGGGGCCGCCACCTGGGGACTGGTCGAGCCCGGTACGGCCGCCGGTGGCCGGACACGCACCGACACCACGCCGGAGCAGGGCTACTTCCCGCTCGACCGGGCGGTCCTCGACGGGGCCGACGCGATCCTGCACATCGGCGACGGGACCGCCGCCGCCGCGCTCTGACGGCGGCCTGCGGAGGACGGACCCCCGGCAGCGTCAGGTGCGGGCCCCCGGGCCCGGATAGGACGTCCGCAAGTGGCCCAGGAGCGCGGCCGTGGGCGGCGCGGTGGGGCGGCCGGTCGGCCAGGCCAGCGCGATCCGCACCAGCGGGACGGGGTCGGTGAGCGGCCGGATCCGCAGCCCGGCGGCGGGCGGCGGATCCGGCAGCACGGCCACGCCCAGCCCGTGCGCGGCGAGTTCGGCCAGCTGCGGCGGGGCGGCCGCCTCGACCGCGACCGGGGAGCGTGCCCCGGCCGCGGCCAGGGCCTGCTCCAGTGCCGTCCGCAGGCCGG
This sequence comes from Kitasatospora sp. NPDC091276, assembly GCF_040684355.1. Lineage (NCBI taxonomy): Bacteria > Bacillati > Actinomycetota > Actinomycetes > Kitasatosporales > Streptomycetaceae > Kitasatospora > Kitasatospora sp. NPDC091276. The sequence continues at coordinate 16,287 of NZ_JBFBFU010000055.1, forward strand.
TGCCGCGCGGGGTGCTCACCAGGGCGTGCCCGGCCAGTGCGGCGACCGGCAGGGGGCCGTCCGGTCCGCCGGCCAGCGGGTGGTGCCCGGTGAAGGCGGCGACCAGCGGGGCTTCCAGCACGGTGTGCAGGGCGAGCCCGGCCAGCGTCCGCCAGCCGTCGTCGTCGTCCCGTCCGCTCGCGGTGGTGGGCAGGCCGATCACGGCGAGGTCCAACCGCCCCTCGCGCAGGGCGCCGAGCATCCGCGCGGTACCGTCCTCGGCCAGCGAGAGGTCGATGCCCGGGTGGTCGCGGCGGAACGCGGCGAGCGTGGTGGCGAGTCCGGGAAGGCCGTCCGCCCCGGCCGGCGGGACAGGACCCAGGGCCGCCCCGGAAACCAGCCCGAGCCGGACGTGCCCGCGCCGCAGTCCGCCGAAGTCCTGCGCCGTCTGCCGCGCCGCCGCGGCGGAGGCGAGCGCCGCCCGCGCGTGCGGGAGCACCGCCTCGCCGACCGGGGTGAGCCGGACGCCGCGCCCGCCGCGGTCCAGCAGCCGGTGGCCCAACTCCTTCTCCAGCTGCCGGATCTGGGCGCTGACCCCGGGCTGGGTGAGGTGCAGCAGCTCGGCGGCGCGGGTGAAGCTGCCCTGCTGGGCCACGGTGACGAAGTACTGGAGCTGCCGGAGTTCCATAACTTCTGATGATAGGTGGAAGAACTCCCCGGTCTTGGACGTCCGGAGGGTCCCGGCCGCAGGCTGGAGGCATGGGAACCGTGCAGCACGACCAGGCCGTCGACTGGGTCCGCGAGCAGATCGCGGCCGAACGCCGGGAACTCGCCGAGGTGTTCACCACCTTCTCCCGGGAGCAGTGGAACTCCCCTTCGCTGTGCGCAGGTTGGCGCGTTCGAGAGGTCGCCGCCCACATGAGCACCGGCTTCCGCCACTCCACCGCCCGCAGTCTCGCGGACCTCATGCGGGCCGGCGGCTCCCTCCACCGGATGACCGACCGGGTGGCGCGCCGCGACGCCGCCGCCCTCACCGACCGCCAACTCGCCGCCGCTCTCGCCGACCACGCCGAACACCCCTGGCGCCCCCCGGTCGGCGGCCGGATCGCCGCCCTCGCCCACGACGTCGTGCACGGCCTCGACATCACCACCGCGCTCGGCCTGCCCTCGCGCCTACCGTTGCCTCGGGTCACCGCCCTGCTCGCCACCGTCTCCCGGCGCAGTCTGCGCTTCTTCGGCGCCCGACTCGACGGCGTCCACCTGCGGGCCGCCGACACCGCCTGGGCGTACGGCGAGGGCCCGGCCGTGGTGGAGGGCCGGGCCGAACACCTCCTGCTGCTCACCTACGGGCGCCGGCTGCCGCCCGGCCTCCTCACCGGCCCGGGCGCGGGGCGGTTCACCCTGGACGGGTAGCGGGCGCGTCCGCTCTCGCGTGCCCGGCCGTCGGCGGGAGCGCCGTGCGGGTGCCGGAGCAGATCACCGGGCTGACCCACGGCCCCGGCCCTCGCCCGGGCCCCGGCCCCGGCCACGGCCACGGCCACGGCCACGGTCCCGCCCCGGCCCCGGTGGCCGAGGGTCGCCCCCGCGGTTCGCTCCCCGCGGCGCAGTCGGGCGCGCGCGGGGGCGCGCAGGGGTGACTAGGATCGGAATCGCCCATTCCGGATAGGCGGTGAGACGGGAAGCAAGGTCTCCGATGGCCCCGAGGTCCGAGCAGTGGCCGCCGTACGTGCGGTTCGCGCCGTGGTTGCTGATCGTCGCCGGGCTCGTCTGGAACTCCCTGGATCCCGCCGATTACTGGGGCGACCCGCTCCTCGCGGCCGCCGCCGTGCTGACCGGCGCCCTGCTGACCTTGCGGGACACCCTCGCGGTGGGCGTCGCCAATGTGACCGGCATCCTCGTGCTTGCCGTGCGGGACGGCTCGATCGGCACCCAGGACGGCTACCTGGAGCTGGTGAACACGGCCTTCGCCGCGCTGCTCGGCGTCTGGGTCAACCGCGTCGTCGCCCGGCACGGGGAGCGGCTGGCACAGGTGCGGTCGGTGGCCGAGGCCGCCCAGCGGGCGGTGCTGCCCGAGCCGCCCGCGCGAGTGGGCCGGCTGTCGGTCGCCGCCTGCTACCGGGCGGCGCAGACCGAGGCGCTGATCGGCGGCGACGCGTACGCGCTGCAGGCGACCCCGTACGGCGTACGGGTGCTGATCGCGGACGTGCGGGGCAAGGGGCTGCAGGCGGTCGGCGCGGTGTCGGTGCTGCTCGGCGCGTTCCGGGAGGACGCCCACCGGGCGCCGGACCTCGCGGCGCTGGCCGACGGGCTGGAGCGGGCGCTGACCCGGGAGAGCACGCTGCTGGCCGAGGAGGTGCGGCTGGAGGGGTTCATCACGGCGCTGCTGGTCGAGTTCCCGCCGGGTGAGGACGTCGTGCGCACGCTCGACTGCGGGCACCCGGGACCGTACCTGCTGGGCGGCCCGGAGGCGGTGCGCCGGCTGGACGCCGCCGACCCGGGGCTGCCGCTCGGGATGGGCTCGCTGGGCGTGGCCCGGCCGGCGCCGGAGACCCGGCCGTTCCCGCCGGGGTGCACGCTGCTGCTGGTGACCGACGGGGTGACGGAGGCCCGGGACGCGGCCGGGGAGTTCTACGATCCGCTGCCCGCCCTCGGCCCGCTCGGCCCGTTCGACGGCCCCCAGGAGGCCGTCGACGCGCTGGTGGCGGACGTGGAGCGGTGGACGGGCGGGCCGCGGGACGACGACATGGCGGTGCTGGCGGTGACCTGCCGGGAGGCGGACTGAGCGGCGGGGCCCGGCCCGGCCCGTTCGGCGGCGCGGGTGCTTCTTCCCACGGCCTCCCGCGACGCGGCTGATATCACGATCAGATGACGGACAGTCAGTGTTTCGCATGATCCAGCCAAGTTGAGTGACGGCGTCCGGTGGCCGGAATGCGAATGCCCGCATAGCGGACGGCGAATTGGACGTGCGGGGCCCGCGGTGCGCCGGGTGGCTGCGCGAGTGGTCCGCCCCAGGTCGGCGGCCTGCGCGGACGTCCCGGCGGGAGCGTGCTCGGTCGTATGGGGTCCGTAAGGGCGGGTCGCGGGAGTGGCGCGATCCGGCCGACCCGTGGTTCGTCCGGAAACGGACGCGATGCTTGCCCAGTAGCGAAGTGGTGACCGAAAGTCGCACTGATGAACGAGACGCCAAGCCCCCGCCGCGACCGCCTGCTCGGCCACCGCGACTTCCGACTCCTGCTCACCGGAGCCGCGACGGCCCAGACGGGCAGCCAGGTGACCCTGGTCGCACTCCCGTTGGTGGCGGTGGTGGTGCTCGATGCCACACCCTTCGAGGTCGGCCTGCTGACCGCCGCCGAGACCGCCGCGTTCCTGCTGGTCGGCCTGCCGGCCGGCGCCTGGCTGGACCGGATGCGCAAGCTCCCGGTGCTGATCCGCGCCGACGTGGTGCGCTGCCTCGCCGTCGGGTCGATCCCGCCGGCCGCCGCGCTCGGCGTGCTGACCATGGCCCAGCTCTACCTGGTGGCGCTGGTCACCGGGGTGGCGACGGTCTTCTTCGACGTCGCCCACCAGTCCTTCCTGCCGTCCGTCCTGCCGCGCGAGCAACTGGTCGGGGGCAACGGCGCGATCGAGACGGTCCGCTCCTCGGCGCAGATCGTCGGGCCCGGGCTCGGCGGCGGCCTGGTCCAACTGCTCGGCGCGTCGCTCGCCATCGTGGCCGACGCCGTCGGCTACCTCGCCTCCGCCCTGCTGCTCGCCCGGATCCGGGTCGAGGAGCCCCGACCGGAGCCGGCGCCCGGACGGTCGCTGCGCGCCGAGGTCGCCGAGGGCGTGCGCTTCGTGCTCAAGCACCCGCTGCTGCGCGCGATCGCCGCCGCGACCGCCGTGTCCAACCTGTTCGCCGCCGTGCTGGCGGCCGTGCAGACGGTGTTCTGGGTGCGGGTGCTCGACCTCGCGCCGGGCGCCATCGGCCTGCTGCTGTCGGCCTCCGCCGTCGGCGGCCTGGCCGGGGCGCTGTGCGCGGGGCGGCTGGCGGCGTGGCTCGGCCAGGCCCGGCTGATCTGGCTCGCCACCGTGGTGACGGCGCCGTTCGCGCTGCTGTGGCCGCTGTCCGGCCGGGGCGCGGGCGTGGTGCTGTTCGGGATCGCCTCGGCGGTGGTGCTGTTCGGCGCGGTGGCCTACAACGTCGCCCAGGTGAGCTTCCGGCAGAGCCTGTGCCCGCCGGAGCTGCTCGGCCGGATGAACGCCACCATGCGCTTCCTGGTCTGGGGCACGCTGCCGATCGGCGCGCTCGTCGGCGGCACCGTCGCCGACGCGGCCGGACCGCGCGCCGCGCTGTGGCTGTGTGCGGCGGGCTTCCTGCTCGTCCCGGTGCCGCTGCTGCTGTCGCCGCTGCGCCGGCTGCGGGACCTCCCGGCGGACACCGCCGCCACGGCCGGGGAGGAGCCCGTCGCGAGCCCCGCCGCCTGACGCACCCGGCCGCCCGACGAGCCCCGCCGCCTGACGTCCGAACCGAACCGAAACCGGAAACCGGAGACCGTTCCGTGCACGCCAGCATCACCGCCGCCTACCTCGCCCGGTACCGTTCCGCCGCCGCCGACTCCCCGATGGACCTGCTCCCGCTCACCGGCGCCCAGCGGCGCTTTCTGATCACCCGCAGGCTCGCGCCGCAGGGCCGGCCCGACGTCGTCCCGCTGTTCCACGCCTACCCGGGCGGCACCCTCGACCTGCCCCGGCTGGCCCGCGCCGCCGTCGCCACCGCCGCCCGGCACCCGGCGCTGTGCGGCGGCTTCGGGACGGTGCGCGGCACGCCCGTCCTGCGGGTCGGCGCCCCCTCGGCCGAGGCCGCCCGGATCGCCGTCCCGCCCGGCGGCACCGCCCGCTCCGCCCTGCGCGAGGCCCTGCTGGACTGGCCCGCCGACGGGCCCGCGCTGCGCCTGCTGGTGGCCCGGGAGCCGGACGGCGGGGAGGAACTGCTCGCCCTCGCGGTGGATCACGCCGCCTGCGACGAGCAGTCGCTCGGCATCCTCACCGCCGACCTCACCGACGCCTACGCCCGGGACGACCACGCCCAGGAGGCCGTCGCCGCCCCCGACCAGGACGCCCTGGCGGCCTACCGGGAGGCCGTCGAACGGCAACTGGCAGCCGAGGACGCCGCCGGCGGCCCCGCCGCACAGGCCCACTGGGGCCGCAGGCTCGGCGGCGTCACCGGGACGGGCGGGGGAGCGGCCGGCTCCACCGGCATGCTCAGCCACCGGCTGCCCGCCGCCGAGGGGGCCGCCCGCACCGCTGTCTTCCCCGCCCTGTTGGACGCCACCGCGGCCGCCGCCCACCGGCTGCACCGGACCGACGGGCAGCTCGCCCTCGGCTACCCGTGGGGCGGCCGCCCGCCGGGCGCGCCCGCCGCGCTCGGCTGTTTCCTCAACACCCTGGTGCACCCCGCCGCACCCGGCGCGGCCGCCGCCCTGGAGGACCTCGCCGACGCCTGGTGGGACGATCTCGACCACGCCGACACCCCGTTCGACGAGGTGGTCCGGGCCGCCCGCACCGCCGGCGCCCCGTGGACGGGCGCCCTGGACGGCATGCTCACCCTGGAGGACCTGCACCGCCGCCCGCCGCTGGTGTTCGGCGGCGTGCCCGGCCGGGAGACCCACCTGGCCGGGCGGCCGCTCGCCGCGCCGTTCGCGGTCGCCGCCTCGCACGGCGACGACCTGCTGGTGCGCCTCGCCTGGGACCGCGAGCGGTTCCCCGAGGACGCCGCCACCGCCGCCTTCGACGACCTGCTCGCCACGTTGCGCCGCCACCTGCGGGCGGCCTGACCCGCCCCGGCCTGACCCCGCCCCGGCCTGACCCCGCCCCCGGCCTGGCCTCGCGTCGGACGCCTGATCCGCACGCCCGCTCCGGACGTCTGATCCGCACCCGACCCGACGCCGCCCCGGACCCGCCCTGGACCCGACCCGAAGCCGTACCGGACCTGCACCGGACGTCCGCATCAGGACGCCCGCCCCGGACGCCTGACCCGCCCCGGACCGAAGCCGCCACCGAGCCCCCACACCGACCGCCGGGCCGCGCCACCACCCCGGCGTGCCCGGAACCAGGGCCGGGCCATCCACGCCCGCCCCGCCACCACAGGGCCAACACGCCCACCACACAAGGGAGTCACCGATGTTTGCGCTCTCCTCCTCGCAGGAGATCGTCTGGCTGCACGAGCAGATGCTGCCCGGCAGTCGTGCGTACAACTTCACCGCCGTGCTCGACCTCTGGGGCACCCTCGACGAGGACGCGCTGCACGCCGGACTGGCCGCCGTCCTCGCACACCACCCGGGCCTGCGCCTGGAACTGGTCGCCCGCCCGGAGGGCCTGCCCGGCCAGCGGGTCGCCGAGCACTGCGAACCGACGCTGCGCCGCAGCGACTTCGCCGCCGAGGCCGACCCGGAGGCCACCTTCCGCGAGCTGCTGGCCGCCGAGGCCGAGGAGCCGGTGGACACCGAGAAGGCGCCGGTGCTGCGCTGGCACCTGGTGCGCCTCGGCACGGACCACCACCGGCTGATCCACGTCGAGCACCACCTCGTCCACGACGGCCACTCCTTCGCGATCCTGCTGCGCGACCTGTTCACCGTCTACCGCGCCCACGTCCTCGGCGAGCCCTACCAGCTGCCCGAGGCGCCCTCGTACGAGCAGCACGCCCGCACGGCCGTCGACCCGGACGCCCGCGAGCGCGCGCTCGCCTTCTGGCTGCGGGAGCTGACCGACGCCCCGCGCGAGGTCACCCTGCCCGGGCTGGCCAACCCCGGCGCGGTGCGCCGCCACCGCGGCGGCCAGATGCGCCAGGCGATCGGCGCCGACCTCGCCGAGCGGCTGCGCACCCGCAGCAAGGAGGACGGGCACACCCCGTTCAGCACCCTGCTCACGCTCTTCGCCGAACTGCTGCGCCGGCACTCCGGGCACCGCGAACTCGTCGTCGGCACCGCCGTCGGCAACCGCCCGGAGGGCTTCGAGGGCACCGTCGGCATGTTCGTGAACACCGTGCCGCTGCACCTGCGGCTGGACCCGGCCGCCCCCGGCACCGAGGCCGTCGACGAGGTGACCGACGTCCTGCTGCGCGCGCTGCCGTACCAGGACCTGCCGGTCCAGGAGCTGACCCGCCGGCTCGGCCTGCACACCGGCGGCGCCGACAACCCGCTGTTCAACGTGATGTTCAGCGCGCACGACGCCGCGCTGCCGGACGTCCAGGCGCCCGGTCTCGAAGTCTCGCTGTACGAGGGCTTCAACACCGGCACCACCCGCTTCGACCTCGACCTGGTGCTGCTGCCCGACGACCGCCGGGTGGTCGGCGAGAAGCACGGCGGCGCCGGGATGACCCTGGTCTGGGACTACGACGCCGACCTGTTCGGCGAGGCCGAGGCCACCCTGCTGGCCGACCGCCTGCTCCAGCTGCTGCGCTGCTACCTCGACCGGCCCGAGGCCGCGCTCGCCGCGCTCGACCCCGCCCCGGCCGCCGAACCCGCCACCGCCGTCGCCCGGGCCGGTCTCGACCCGGCCGCCGCCCACGACCCCACGGCCATCGCGATGATCGCCGGCACCGAGCGCCTCAGCTACGGCGAGCTCGACCGCCGCGTCACCCAGCTGGCCGAACGCCTGCGCGCCGCCGGCGTCACCCCCGGCCAGCCGGTCGCCGCCGTGCTGCCGCGCGGCGTGGACAGCGTCGTCGCCCTGCTCGCCTGCCTGCGGTACGGCGCCGTGTACGCGCCGCTGTCCGCCGAGGACCCGGCCGCCCGGCTCGGCCTGCTGCTGGACCGGCTGGCCCCGGCCCTGGTGCTGGCCACCCGGCAGAGCGCGCTCGCCCTGCCCGCCGAGGGTGTCACCCCCGCGCTGCTGGACGGCCCGGCCTTCCCCAAGGCCGAGCCCGCCGCCGTGCTGGACGGCGCCGCCTACCTGATCCACACCTCCGGCTCCACCGGCGTGCCCAAGCCCGTCCTGGTCGGCCGCGACGCGCTCGCCGGGTACGTCGCCGCGATCGCCGCCCGCTACGAACTGACCCCCGCCGACCGGGTGCTGCTGTTCGCCCGCCCGTCCTTCGACGTGGCGCTGGAGGAGGTGCTGCCCGCGCTGGCCGCCGGCGCCGCCCTGGTCGTGCCGCAGCGCGAGGTGCCCACCGGGCCCGAGCTCGTCGCCGTGCTCGCCGCCCGCGGCGTCACCGTCGCCAACCTGCCGACCAGCTACCTGCTCGCCGTCCGCGAGGACCTGCGCGAGGCGCTGCGCGACGGTCGCTGGGCGCCCCGGCTGCTCGTCCTCGGTGGAGAGCGCCTGCCCGCCCGCGCGCTGGCCGGCCTGACCGAGGCGACCACCGTGCTGAACGCCTACGGCGTCACCGAGGCCACCGTCACCTCCACCGTGTACGAGGTCACCGCCGCCGACGTGGCCGAGGACGGCGAGATCCCGCTCGGCGCCGAACTGGACGGCGTGCGCCTGCACGTCCTGGACGAGGCGCTGCGCCCGCTCCCGGCCGGCTGTGTCGGCGAACTCGCCGTCAGCGGAGACCTGTTGGCCGATGGCTACCTCGGCCTGCCGGAGCCGACCGCGGCCCGCTTCGTCACCGTGCCCGCCCTCGGCGGCGAGCGCGTCTACCGCACCGGCGACCGCGGCTACCGCGACCTGCGCGGCCGGCTGTGCTTCCTCGGCCGCGCCGACAACCAGGTCAAGCTCCGCGGCCACCGGATCGAACTGGAGGAGATCGAGGCCGCGGCCTCCGCCGAACTCGGCGGGCGCTCCTGCGCGGTGGTGCTGCACACCGACCCGCAGGCCGGCCCGCGCCTGATCGGCTTCCTGGAGGGCGCCGACCGCCCCGACCAGGCCGCCCTGCACGCGGCGCTCGCCCAGCGGCTGCCCGGCGGGCTCGTCCCCGCGACCTGGACGGCCGTCGAGACGATGCCCACCCTGCCCGGCGGCAAGCCCGACCGCGCCGCCCTCGCCCGGCTCGCCGACGAGGCCCCCACCCAGGAGGCCGCCCCGGCCGCCGAGAGCGCCTTCGCCGACCCCGGCCAGGAACTGATCGCCGCCGCCTGGCGCGAGGTGCTCGGCCACGACCGCTTCACCGCCGAGTCCCACTTCTTCGAGGTCGGCGGCCACTCGTTGCTCGCCGCCCAGCTCGCCGCCTGGCTGGAGCCGCACCTCGGCAGCCGCCCGCCGCTGCGCACCCTGTTCCGCCACGCCGTCCTGGCCGACCAGGCCAGCGCGCTCACCGGCCAGCACCCCGGAAAGGCAAACCGCGCATGACCGCCCCCTCCGCCGTCCTCGAAGACGGCCACCGCGAACTCGTCGACGCGTTCGAGAGCTTCGTCCGCCGCGAGCTCGTCCCGCTGGCCGCCGAACTGCCCGAGACCGCCGACGAGGTGCCCGCCGAACTGCGCGCCTACGTCCGCAAGCGTTCCGCCGCGCTCGGCTTCTACGCCGGCGACTACCCCGAGGAACTCGGCGGCGCCGACATGCCGTTCACCGCCGTCGTCCTGCTGCACCACGCCGCCGGGCGCAGCGGCTGCCCGCTCGCGCCGTACGCCCTGGCCGGCTCCGACGGCCCCAGCCCGCTGCTGCGGCACGGCACCCCCGAGCAGATCGAGCGCCACCTCGTGCCGCTGGTGCGCGGCGAGCAGACCCGCTGCCTCGCCCTCACCGAGCCGCACGCCGGCTCCGACGCGTTCCGCCTCACCACCACCGCCGTGCGCACCGCCGACGGCTGGGTGCTGAACGGCCGCAAGACCTTCGTCAGCAACGCCGACCGGGCCGGTCTGGTGCTCGTCGTCACCGCCACCGACCTCGGCGAGGGAGCCGGGCCCACCGCCGGCGCCACCGCCTTCGTCCTCCCGATCGACCAGCCCGGCCTGCGGATCGGCCAGCGCTACGAGGGCATGTCCGGCGAACCGCTGTTCGAGCTGCTGCTCGACCAGGTCACCGTCTCCGCCGACGCCGTGATCGGCGGCGAGGAGGGCGTCGGCGCGGCCACCGCCCTCGCCATGGACAGCCTCTCCCGGGGCCGCCTGGTCGTCGCCGCGATGTGCAACGGCATCGCCGAGTACGCGCTGCGCATGGGCGTCGAGTACGCCCGCGAGCGGCGCGCCTTCGGCAAGGTCATCGGCGAGTACCAGCACGTCCAGGAGCACCTGGTGGCCACCCGGGCCGAGGTGGAGTGCTCCAAGCTGCTCACCCTCGCCTGCGCCCGGCTGGTCGACGACGGCACCGAGGCGCCGGAGAACGCGGCGCTCGCCAAGCTCACCGCCTCCGAGACCGCCGTGCGCGCGGTGGACCGCTCGCTCCAGGTGCACGGCGCCACCGGCTGGGTGCGCGGCCACCCGCTGGAGTTCCTGTACCGCTACGTGCGGATGACCACGATCATCGAGGGGACCTCCGAGGTCCAGAAGGTGATCATCGCCCGCTCCATGGGCCTGAACTGACAGTCCGTCAACGGCCTGTCAACGGCCTGAACCACCTGGAGACGATGATGGAAACCCTGAGCATCGAATACGGTCGCCCGCACCAGGACGGCGCGGTCCTCGACCTGTTCGCCACCTGGGTGCACCGGACCCCGGACGCGCCCGCCCTGATCGACGGCGCCCGCACCTACAGCTACGCCGAACTCGACCGCCTCGCCGACACGGTGGCCGCGGCGCTGCGCGACCGGATCCGCCCCGGCGACCTGGTCGGCGTCTGCCTCGGCCACTCCGCCGCCCTGGCCGCCGTCACCCTCGCCACCGCCAAGCTCGGCGCCGTCCACCTGCCGCTCGGCCCGCGCCCCGGCGAGCGCCGGCTCCAGGCCGTCGCCGAGCAGCTGCGGCCCGCCTGCCTGGTCGGCGACCCGGCCCGACTGTCCCATGGCGGCGAGCAGTTGGCGCTCGACCTGGACCCGACCGGCGACGTGGTCGCCGCGTTCGTCCCCGGCGAGCAGGTCCACGTGCCCGCCGGCACCCACTACGCGGTGCTCACCTCCGGCTCGACCGGCACCCCCAAGGCCGTCGCCGTCGGCGAACCCGCCCTCGGCGCGCTGCTCCACTGGTACCGCGAGCTGACCGGCCTCGGCCCCGGCGAGCGGCACAGCCTGCTGATCGGCGTGTCCTTCGACCCGCACGTCCTGGAGCTGTGGGCCACCCTCACCTCCGGCGCCGCGCTCACCCTGGCCCCCGAGGCCGTCCGCTGGGACCCGGGCGCGCTCACCGACTGGTGGCGCGAGGCCGGCGTCACCGTCAGCATCCTGCCCACCCCGCTTGCCGAACCGATCCTGGCGCGCGCGTGGCCGGACGGGCTGGCACTGCGCCACCTCACCATCGGCGGCGACCGGCTGCGCCGCGCCCCCGGCCCGGACGTCACCGCGACCGTCCACAACGCCTACGGTCCCGCCGAGGCCACCGTCACCACCACCGTGCACACCATGGCGCCCGGCCTCGACCACGGCGCCGGCGCACCGCCGATCGGGCTGCCCGTCCCGGGCGCGGTCGTCCTGGTCACCGACGAGGAGGGCCGGCCGGTGCCGCGCGGCCAGGCCGGCGAACTGCGCATCGGCGGCCGGGGCCTGGCCGCCGGCTACCTCGACCCCGAGCTGACCGCCCGGCGCTTCGTCGGCGTGCCGCCCGGCGTGGACGGCATCGACCGGGTCTACCGCAGCGGCGACCGGGTGGTGATGCGCGCCGACGGCGTGCTGGAGTTCCACGGCCGGCTCGACGACCAGGTCAAGGTCAGCGGCGTCCGGGTCGAACCCGCCGAGGTCGAGGCCGCGTTCGAGCGCGACCCGCGGGTGCGCCGGGCCGTGGTGGCCGCGGCCCCGGCGCCCACCGGCGGCGTCCGGCTGCTCGCCTTCGTCCGGACCGCCGAGGGGTCCTCGGCGGCCGACGCCGACGAGCTGCTGGCGGCGGTCCGGCCGTGGCTGCCCGAGCAGGCCGTCCCGTCGGCCGTCCGCCTGGTCGACACCTTCCCGCTGGACGCCAACGGCAAGGTCGACCGCGCCGCCCTGCTCCTCGCCCCGGCCGCGGACGAGCCGGTCGCGACGGAGGAGGGCGCCACGCCCACCGAGCGCACCGTGCTGCGCCTGTGCCGCGACCTGCTCGGCCGCGCGGACCTCGGGCCCGGCGACAACTTCCTCGCCTCGGGCGGCAACTCGCTCGCCGCCGCACGGCTGCTGGAGGCCCTGGAGGAGGAGTGCGGGGTGCGGCTGCGCGCGCCCCTGGTGCTGCGCCAGCCCGACCTGCGGGCCGTCGCCCGGCTGGTGGCGGAGCGGCAGCCGACCGCCGCCGCCGCCGTCTGACCGCCCGCCCGCCCGTACGACCTGCGCAGGGCGCCCCGGCCGTTCGCGGCCGGGGCGCCCGGAAGGGACCCACCATGCCCACCGCGACCCTCCCGGACCTGATCGCCCGGCACGCCCAGGAGCGCCCCGACGCCCTCGCCGTGACCGACGGCTCCACCGTTCTGACGTACCGTCAACTCATCGACTCCTCGGCCCGGCTGGCCGCGACCCTGACCGCCCGGGGGATCGGCCCCGGCAGCGCCGTCGGCCTGCTCTGCGCCCGTTCCACCCGCCTGGTCGTCGCCCAGCTCGCGATCTGGCGGACCGGCGCCCACGTCGTCCCGATCGACCCGGCCTACCCGCGCCAGCGCATCGCCGAGATGACCGGGGACGCCGGAGTCCGGCTCGTCCTCGGCGACAAGACGCTGCTCGCCGAGGCCGGACTCGCCGAGGAGCAGACCCTCGCGCTGACCTCGACCCTCGTCCTGGCCGAGCCCGCCGCCCCGGCCGGGAACGGCCCCGACGCCATCGGTGCGGCCGCCCCCGACGCCGCCGACCCGGCCGCGCCCGCCCTGCTCTTCTACACCTCGGGCTCCACCGGCCGGCCCAAGGGCGTCATCGTCCCGCACAGCGCCGTCGCCGACCTGGTCACCGCCCAGGACGCGTTCACGCTCGGCCCCCGCGACCGGGTCCTGTTCCACTCCACGATCAGCTTCGACGCCTCCACCTTCGAACTGTGGGCCCCGCTGGCGCGCGGCGCCGCCGTCGCCGTCTCGCCGTCCGACCGGCCCACCGCCGAGGAACTCGTCCGCGACATCGAGCGGTTCGGCGTCACCACCGTGTTCATCACCACCGCCCTGTTCCACCACCTGGCCGCCCGGCAGTCCCGGATCTTCGGCGTGCTGCGCACCCTGGCCGTCGGCGGCGAAGCCCTGTCGCCCGAGTACGCGGGGGCGGTGCTGCGCGCCTTCCCCTGGCTCGAACTCTTCAACGTCTACGGGCCGACCGAGGCCACCACCTTCACCACCCTGCACCGGATCACCCCGGCCGACTGCACCACCGGCCCGGTCCCGATCGGCCGGCCCTTCGGCGGCGCCCGCACCCTCGTCCTCGACCAGGAGCTCGCCCCGGTGCCGCCCGGCACCGTCGGCGAACTGTGGATCGCCGGCGACCGGCTCGCCCAGGGCTACCTGGACCGGCCGGAGCTGACCGCCGAGCGCTTCCGCGACCTGCCCGGCACCGGCCGCGCCTACCGCAGCGGCGACCTCGTCCGCCAACGCCCCGACGGCGCACTGGAGTTCCACGGCCGCACCGACGACCAGGTGAAGGTCCGCGGCTTCCGGATCGAACCCGGCGAGGTCGAGCACGCGCTGCTGCAGTTCCCCGAGGTCGCCGAGGCGGCCGTCGTGGTCCGACGGCCCGGCCACACCGACGCCGCGCTCACCGCCTGCCTGGTCCTCGCCGACGGCAGCCGACCGGCCGTCGAGACCCTCCGCGCCCGGCTCGCCGACCGGCTGCCGGCCCACCTGGTGCCCACCGCCTGGACCGTACTCGCCGCCCTGCCGCTGACCGGCACCGGCAAGATCGACCGCCGCGCCCTCGCCGCCGCCGACGAGACGGCCGCCGACGGACCCGGCACCGCCGCCGCCCTCACCCCGATCCAGCAGGCCGTCGCCACCGCCTGGACCCGCGCCCTGGAACGCCCGATCACCGACCCGGCCGCCGACTTCCTCGCCGAGGGCGGCCACTCGCTGCTCGCCATGTGGGTCGTCGACGACCTCCGCGAGGACCTCGGCGTCGAACTCTCGCTCGCCGACTTCCTCGGCCACCCCACCGTCGCCGGCCAGGCCGACCTGCTCGAACGAGCCCTGCGCGCCGCGCACGACGACACCCCGCAAGGAGCCACCCGATGACCGCCGAGCACCCGGCCGTCGACCAGACCGCCGACCAGGCCGACCTGCTGCGCCGCGCCCGCCGCAACCGCCCCGCCGCGGGCGGGCGCCCGGCGGCCCCGCAGAGCGCGCCGACCGGCCAGGGCGACGGCCCGGCCGGCCCCGCCCCGCTCTCGCACGCCCAGCAGCGGATGTGGCTGATGGACCACCTCGGCCAGGGCGGTGCCCTCTACAACGTCCCGCTCGCCACCCGCTTGCGCGGACCGCTCGACCCCGCCGCCCTCGCCACCGCCCTCACCGGCCTCACCGAGCGCCACGCCGTCCTGCGCACCCGCTACGGCCGCCAGGGCGACCAGCCCCACCAGCAGACCGACCCGGTCACCCCGGTGCCGCTGCGCACGGTGGACGCCACCTGGGAGAACGGCGCCGGGAACAACGCCCCCGCCCTGCTCGCCGCCGAGGCCGCCCGCCCCTTCGACCTCGCCACCGGTCCGGTCCTGCGCGCCCTGCTGCTGCGGCACGGCCCGCAGGACCACACCCTGCTCCTGAACATCCACCACATCGCCGTCGACGGCGGCTCGCTGCCCGTCCTCGCCGCCGACCTGGCCGCCCTCTACGCCGCCGCCCGCGACGGCGTGGCGCCCCAACTCCCGCCGCCCGGACCGTCGTACGCCGAGTACGCCCGCGAGGAGCGCACCCGCGACGCCGAACTCACCAGCGCCGCCGACGCCCGCGCCCGACACCTGGCCGGCGCCCGCCCGCTGGCGCTGCTGCGGCCCACCCCGCCCGGGGCGCGCGAGCGCCGGGCCACCCTGCACGCCGCCCCGCTCGCCCCCGCCACCGTGGAGGGCCTGCGCCGGCTCGGCGCCCGGCACGGCGCCACCCTGTTCGCCGTCGTCCTGGCCGCCGCCTTCGCCACCCTGCGCACCGCCGCCGACCAGGCCGACCTCACCCTCGGCTGCGCCAGCGGCCAGCGCCTGCGGCCCGAACTGCGCCGTACCGTCGGCCTCGGCGTCAACACCCTCGCGGTGCGCGCCGACCTGGCCGGCGATCCCACCTTCACCGAGGTGCTCGGACGGGCCCGGACCGCGCTGCTCGACGCGCAGCAGCACCACGAGATCCCGTTCGACCTGATCGTCGAGCGGCTCGGCGCGGCGGCCCGCGGCGCCGACGGCACCCCGCTGCTGTCCGTCAGCTGCGACCTCGTCCACCCCGCCGAGCCGCTCACGCTGCCCGGCCTCACCGCCGAGGACGTCGAACTCGACCTGGGCCTGGCCAAGTTCGGCCTCGCCCTGCTGGTCGAGGACGGCCCGCAGCCGCGCTGCCTGGTCCAGCACGACCGGGACGCCCTCGACGAGGCCACCGCCGAGCAACTGCTCACCGCCTTCGCGGACCTGCTCGCCGCCGTCGCCGCCGACCCCGACCAGCCCCTCTCCGCGCTCCCCGGCACCCGCCTGGCCACCGCCCGGCACCCGGCCCTCGCCGCACTGTCGGCCGACCCCCGGGTGGTCGAGGCGGCCGTCGTCGAGACCGCCGACGGCCCGCCGCTCGCCTACGCCGTGGTGCGCGGCCCGGTCGCCCCGACCGGCGTCGAACTGCGCGCCGCACTGCGCCGCCACCTCGCCCCCGCCCACCTGCCGTCCGCCGTCACCCTGCTGGACCGGCTGCCCCGGCACGCCGACGGAACCCCGGACCGCGGCCGGCTGCCCGGCGCGGCCCCGACCGCCCCCGGGCGGTCCGGCCCGCTCGACACCGTCCGGACGGCGTTCGGCGAACTGCTCGGCACCACTCCGCCCGCCGACGGCGACTTCTTCGCCCTCGGCGGCCACTCCCTGGTCGCCGTCCAGCTCGCCGAACGCCTGCGCACCCGCACCGGCCTGCCGCTCACCGGCCTGGACGTGCTGGAGCAGCGCACCCCGCGCGCCCTCGCCGCCCTGCTCGCCACCCGCGAGGACGAGCGCCGCGCCGCCCCCGCCCGCACCGGCTCCCGCCCGGGCACCCGCACCCGCGCGGGCACCGTGCTGCTCACCGGCGCCACCGGCGGTGTCGGCGCGGCCGTCCTCCAGGAACTGATGGCCCAGGGCCGCCCGGTCCGGGCCCTGGTCCGGCCCGAGTCCGCCCACCTGCCCGCCCTGCACGGCGCCGAACTGGCCGAGGGCGACCTCGCCGACCTCGACAGCCTGCGCCGCGCGGTCGAGGGTGTCGACGCCGTCATCCACGCCGCCTGCACCTTCACCGAGCACGCCGTCGACCTCGCCGCGATGCGCGCCCTGGTCGAGGGCTGGCGCGGCGGCCCGTTCGTCTTCGTCAGCAGCATCGACGCCTACGGCCGCCCGTCCGGCACCGACATCCCCGAAGGCGGCCCGACCGGCGAACCGGTCAGCCCCTACGGACAGGCCAAGCTGGACTGCGAGCGCATCCTGTTCGAGGCGGCCGCCACCGGCCGGGGCCCGGCCACCGTGGTCCGCGCCCCGATCGTCTGGGGCCCGCACCAGCGCCTGCGCGACCAGCTCCGCTGGGGCTCCACCGGCGACCTCTACCAGGCCGCCCTGGCCGGCCGCCCGATCGCCCTGCCCGCCCCCGCCCCCGGCGACCGCTCTACCTGGTACGGCGCCGCCTGGGTGCACTCCGCCGCCCTGGCCCGCGCGCTCGCCGCCTGCGTCGCCGACGGCAACCCGGCGGCCGGCCGGATCGTCAACGCCGTCAACGGGCACGTCTCCTGGGCGGACTTCACCGGCGAGCTCGTGCGCCTGCTCGACTCCGGCAGCCCGCTGGACCTGCGCCCCGACGCCGATCCCGAACTCCGCCGCCCCTGGCACTACCGCGCCGAGACCCTCGCCGCCCCGCTGAGCCCCGAGCCGGGCGAGGACTGGCGCACCGTCCTGGCGGCGATGGTCGGCTGACCTGCACCGCTCCGCGTCGTGGCGGCCGGCCCGAGGCCGGCCGCCACGGCCGTTCGGGGGGCCGCCGCGGCTATATGATCACGCGGCCGAGATCACGTCACGGGGGAGCACGAGAACAGCGATGGCCGGGCAGGCAGTACTCGCACCGCCGAGGGAACTCCGCACCTGGTTCGGCCGGCGCTCGGTGCGGATGACCGGATCCGCGCTGGTGTGGCAGGAGGAACCGGAGGCCTTCCACATCCCCTACGGCCGGATCCGCCGGGTGCACGCCGTTCCCGGCCGGGGCGTGCTCTGGGACCTGTGCGTCGAGGTCGACCCGCCGGGGCGCGGCGAGCGCTCCGAGTTCCGCCTGGGCACGACCGACGCCAAGGCCCAGGCGTTCGCCGACGCCATCAACGCGCAACGGCTGAAACGGCTCGCCGAGGCTCCGGCCGACCCGACGCGGATCCGCGTCGAACCGTTCCGGCGGCCCAGGCCGCTGCGGCCCGCCGGCTGGCAGCTCGGCCTCCTCGCGCTGTTCGCCGGCTGCCTCACCGAGTCCGTCGCCCTGGCCCTGCTCGGCCACCCCGTGCGGGCCGGGTTCGTCTGGGCCGGCTTCGCCGCCTGGTGGGTGAGCGCCGCCTGGGCGGCGAACCTGCCCTGGCAGCTGCGGTACTGGCGCCAGCAGCAGGCACTCGGCGAGCTCCGCCCGGCGGAGTTCACCGGTTCCTACCTCGGGGAGTACAGGGTGCACGACGTCCACGGCCACTCCCGCAGCACCCGGCGCACGCTCCGGTACACCTACCGGGTGACCGACCAGCTCGGCACGGCGCAGCGGCACGAGTGCAGCGCCGCCGACGTGCAGGACGTGGCGCGGCCCCGCACGGTCCTGGTGGTGCCCGGCCGCCTGTCGGCGGACACGCCGGGCGGGCTCGCCGGCCACCTGGTGTGGATGGGCGTCACCGGCCTGCCGACCCTGGTCGCGGGCCTGGTCGGCCTGGTCCTCGTCCCGGGCCTGCTGCTGCCCTGAGCCGCCGGCGGCTCACCGATGCCGGCCACCTGCCCACCCGGGTGCGCGTCCGGCCTGGACTCCGGGTCCGCCTCCCGCCCCACCCGACGCGCACCCTTCCGTTTGCGGTCGCCCGGGCCGGGGTGTGGGGGCGGTGTGCCGGCGCTGGAGATCCACTGGAGGCCGCCTCAAGGCGGGTGGTTCGTGGCGGGTTGGGTGTGTTCTGGTGGATGGCGAAGCAGACCCGCCCCGGGTCCTGTCCGGCCGGACAGGACCCGGGGCGGGGCACACCGGGGGACGGTAGACGCTCGCGCATGGATGTGAGTGTGGAGGCTATGGTTCGCCGGCCCGGAGTGGATTTGACTGGTGGACATGAGGACGGACGCGCGGGGTTCGCAGAACCGCCCGGGTCCGCTGGTTTCGTCGACTTCTTCTCCGAATGGGGTGGCTGCTGTGGTTGCCAAGGGTGTTGTGGATCTTCCGGTCGGTGCTGGTGTGGTGCTGGTGGTGGGTGGGACGGGTAAGACCGGTCGGCGGGTGGCGGATCGGTTGGCGGG
>NZ_JBFBFU010000056.1:0-31670 GCF_040684355.1 Kitasatospora sp. NPDC091276
GAAGACCAACCCGGCGACAAACGCCTCGTCGTCTACACCACCCTCACCACCACCTCCACCGGCAACGTCACCGGCAACGTCACCCCCGGCGAACTGCGCGCCGCCGTCACCGACACCCTCCCCAGCTACATGCTCCCCGCCGCCGTCGTCATCCTCGACACCCTCCCCGTCACCGCCAACGGCAAAGTCGACCGCCGCGCCCTCCCCGCCCCCGACTACACCGGCACCACCGAAGGCCGCGCCCCCCGCAACACCACCGAACAAACCCTCTGCACACTCTTCGCCGACGTCCTCGGACTCACCACCGTCACCATCGACGACCGCTTCTTCGACCTCGGCGGCCACTCCCTCCTCGCCACCAAACTGGTCAGCCGCATCCGCACCGCCCTCGGGACCGAACTTCCCATCCGGGCCCTGTTCGACGCCCCGACCGTCGCCGCCCTGGCCGCCGTCCTACCCGCCTCCGGCACGGCCCGTCCGGCCCTGCGGCCCGTCGACCGGCCCGAGCGCATCCCGCTCTCCCCGGCACAGCAACGCCTGTGGTTCATCGACCAGTTCGAGGGCCCCAACGCGCTCTACAACACCCCGTGCGCGGTGCGCCTGACCGGCCGGGTCGACGCCCCCGCCCTCCAGGCGGCGCTGACGGACGTCCTCGACCGCCACGAGGTGCTGCGCACCGTCTACCCGACCACCGACGGCCAGCCGCACCAGCTGATCGTCGAGCGTCCCGAACTCCCTCTGCACACCGTGTCGGTGGCCACCGAGGAAGCGCTCCAGGACGCCCTGGCCGAGGCCGGCGGGGAGGTCTTCGACCTCGCCCACGACCTGCCCGTCCGCGCCACGCTGTTCTCCCTCCCGCAGGACGAACACGTCCTGCTCGTCCTGATGCACCACATCGCCACCGACGGCTGGTCCGTCGCCCCGCTCCTGCACGACCTCGCCACCGCCTACGAAGCCCGCCTCGCCGGCACCGCACCGCAGTGGGAGCCGCTGCCGGTGCAGTACGCCGACTACACCCTCTGGCAACACGAACTCCTCGGCACCCCGCAACAACCCACCACCCTGCTCACCGAACAACTCGCCCACTGGCAGCAGGTGCTGTCCGGCCTCCCCGAGGAACTGGCGCTCCCCTACGACCGCCCCCGCCCGACCGCGCCGACCCGTCGGGGTGCAGCGGTGGAACTGCACCTGGACGGCGAACTCCACGGCGCCCTGGTCGAGTTGGCGCAGCAAAGCCGAGCCAGCGTGTTCATGGTGATGCAGGCGGCACTCGCCACCACGCTGGGCCGCCTGGGCGCGGGCACCGACCTGCCGATCGGCACCGTCGTCGCCGGGCGCACCGACGAAGCGCTCGACGACCTGGTCGGCTTCTTCGTCAACACCCTGGTGCTGCGCACCGACACGTCCGGCGACCCGAGCTTCCGGGAGCTGCTGGAGCGCGTCCGGATCGGCACCCTGGACGCCTTCGGGCACCAGGACGTGCCCTTCGAGCGCCTGGTCGAGCTGCTCAACCCGGCGCGCTCGACGGCCCGGCACCCGCTCTGCCAGGTGATGCTGACCTCCGGCGGCGACGCCGGAACGATCCGCCTCGGCGGCCTGCCGGGCCGGGTCGAGGCGCTGGATTCGGACCTCGCCAAGTTCGACCTGACCTTCGCCTTCAGCGAGGCCTTCGACCGCGACGGCGCCCCCGCCGGCCTGGAGCTGACGGTCGAGTACGCCGTCGACCTGTTCGACCGGGCCACGGCGGCGGCGACGGCCGCGCGGTTCGAGCGCGCCCTGCGCGCGGTGCTGGCCGACCCTGACCAGCGGGTGGGCCAGGTGGAGATCCTGGCGCCGGAGGAGCGCCGACAGCTGATCACGGCCTGGAACGACACCGACCACTCCGTCGCCCCCGCCACCTTCCCGGCGCTCTTCCAGGCCCAGGCCGCCGCCCGCCCCGACGCCGTCGCGCTCGCCTTCGGCGCCGAACAGCTCACCTACGCCGAGCTGAACGGACGCGCCAACCGCCTCGCCCGGCTGCTCGCCGCACACGGCGCGGGCCCCGAGCGGTTCGTCGCGATCGCCCTGGAGCGCTCGATCGAGCTCATCGTCGCCCAGCTCGCCGTCCTCAAGGCCGGCGCGGCCTTCCTCCCGCTCGACCCGCGCTACCCGGCCGACCGCATCGCCTACATGCTCGCCGACGCCGCCCCCGTCCTGGTCCTCACCACCGGCACGGTGGCCGCCGGCCTGCCGGCCGACAGCGCCGTCCCGCGCCTGCTGGTCGAGGAGCTCGACACCTCCGGCCACCCGGCGCACGACCTCGCCGACGCCGAAACCGACGCCGAAACCGGCACCGCCACCACCCCCGACGCCGCCGCGTACGTCATCTACACCTCCGGCTCCACCGGCCGCCCCAAGGGCGTCGTCGTCCCCCACACCGGCCTCGCCGCCCTGGTCGAGAGCCAGCGCCGGAGCCTGGCCGTGACCCCGGACAGCCGCTACCTGCTGTTCGCCTCCCCCTCCTTCGACTCCGCCGTCGCCGAGCTCAGCCTGGCCCTGCTCACCGGCGCCCGCGCCGTCCTCGCCGACGCCGACCAGCTGCTGCCCGGCCCCGCCCTGGTCGAACTGATCGCCGAGCAGGGCGTCACCCACGTCACCCTGCCGCCGACCGCCCTGGCCGTCCTGCCCCCCGACGCGCTCGCGCACGTCGAGACCCTGGCCGTCGCCGGGGAGGCCTGCCCGCCCGACCTCGTCGAGCACTGGTCCGCCCGCCTGCGGATGGTCAACGCCTACGGGCCGACGGAGTCCACCGTCTGCGCCAGCATGACCACCCCGCTGTCCGGCCGGATCGCACCGCCGCTGGGCCGGCCCATCCTGAACACCCGGCTGCACGTCCTGGACGCCGCCCTGCAGCCCGTCCCCGCCGGGGTCGTCGGCGAGCTCTACCTCGCGGGCGCCGGCCTGGCCAGGGGCTACCTCAACCGGCCCGGCCTGACCGCCGAGCGCTTCGTCGCCAACCCGTACGGCGCACCCGGCAGCCGGATGTACCGCACCGGTGACCTCGCCCGCCGCCGGGCCGACGGCTCCCTGGAGTACCTCGGCCGCACCGACCACCAGGTCAAGGTCCGCGGGTTCCGCATCGAACCCGGCGAGATCGAGGCCGCCCTCGTCCGCCACCCCTCCCTCGCCCAGGCCTTCGTCCTGGTCCGCGAGGACCGCCCCGGCGACCGGCGCCTGGTCGGCTACGCCGTGGCCCGGCCCGGGCAGACAGTCGACCAGGCCCTCCTGCGGGCCCACGTCGGCGCGACCCTGCCCGACTACATGGTGCCCTCCGCCGTCGTGGCCCTGGACGCCCTCCCCCTCACCGCCAACGGCAAGGTCGACCGCCGCGCCCTCCCCGCCCCCGACACCGCCGCCTGGCCCGGCGCCGGGCGGGCGCCCGGCACGCCGCAGGAGGAGGTGCTCTGCGGGCTGTTCGCCGACGTGCTCGGGCTCGAACGGGTCGGTGTGGACGACAACTTCTTCGAGCTGGGCGGGCACTCGCTGCTGGCCGCCCGGCTCGTCGCGGGGCTGCGGGAGCTGGTCGGCGCGGGCGAGGGGATCGGGGTCCGCACCGTGTTC
The DNA here is from genome assembly GCF_040684355.1 of Kitasatospora sp. NPDC091276. Lineage (NCBI taxonomy): Bacteria > Bacillati > Actinomycetota > Actinomycetes > Kitasatosporales > Streptomycetaceae > Kitasatospora > Kitasatospora sp. NPDC091276. The sequence goes on from NZ_JBFBFU010000056.1 coordinate 3,601, forward strand.
GAGGCGCCGACCGTCGCCGGGCTCGCCGAGCGGCTCGCCCGGGGGCCGGGCGCCGAGAGCTTCCCCGTCCTGCTGCCGATCCGCACCCGGGGCTCGCGCCCGCCGCTGTTCTGCGTCCACCCGGCCGCGGGCATCAGCTGGGTGTACACGGGGCTGCTGCGCCACCTCGACGCCGAGCAGCCGATCTACGGCCTCCAGGCCCCGGGCCTGGCCGATCCGGGCCACCGCCCCTCCTCCGTCGCGGAGTTGGCGCGCGACTACCTCGCGCAGATCCGCGCCGTCCGCCCCGAGGGCCCGTACGCCCTGCTCGGCTGGTCCTTCGGCGGGGCCGTCGCCCACGCGATCGCCGCGCTGCTGCGCGACCAGGGCGAGGAGGTCCGGCTGCTGGCCCTGCTGGACGCCTATCCGGGCGCCGGCGAGGCCGGGCCCGAGCAGTGGCGGGACGACCCGGAGCAGCTGGCGGTGATCCTCGACTCGCTCGGCCACCCGGCCGGGGAGATCGGCGCCTGGCCCGAGGACGAGGACGGCTACGCCGAGCTGGTCCGGCACGGCGAGGGCCCGCTCGCGGGCCTCAGCGGCGCCGCGGTGGCCCGGGTGGTCGCGGTCTTCCAGGCCAACGCCGAGCTGGCGCACGCGCTCCCGCTGCCCGGCTACGACGGCGACGCGGTGGTCTTCACCGCCGCCAAGGACCGCCCGGCCGACGCCCCCGACCCGGACGGCTGGCGCCCCCACGTGGGCGGCCGGATCGACGTCCACGAGGTGCCGAGCACCCACGGCGCCATGACGGGCCCCGAGGCGCTCGCCGTCATCGGCCCGGTGCTCGCCGCCCGCCTGACCGACCGACCGACCACCTGACCGCCTGACCGACCGGCCGCCCGCCTGACCGACCGGCCGCCGACCGACCTCCTGACCCGCCGACTTTCGCATCCCTTCCGACCGCAGGCCACCGACCTGCACCCACCGCGCGGGCCGCACCCGGCCCGCCCACCGAGAAACGGAAACCACCATGACCACTGCCGCCATCCCCGACACCTGGCGCGGCGTCACCCCGTCGCCGATCACGTCGACCGACGCCTACAACGGCTTCATCGCCGCCAACGTGATCTTCGCGCTGGACCGGATCGGCGTGCTGGAGAAGCTCGGGCGCGGCGAGCCGCTCTCGGCCGTCGAGGCCACCGCCCAGGGCGGTGACACCGCCCGGACCGAGGCCGTCCTGCGCGCCGCCGCCGACTGCGGCTACGTCAAGGCCGACGGCGGCACCTACGTGCCCACCGAGGTGGGCCTCGAAGTCGCCGCCGCGCGCGGCTACTTCACCTGGGCCGTCGGCGGGTACCACGACGTGTTCGGCCGCGCCGGGCACCTGAGCGCGGGGACGCACCGCTACAGCGAGGACGTCCTGCGCGACGAGGCGATGGTCGCCCTCGGCTCCGCCCAGTGCGACCAGTCGCTGTTCGCCGCGCAGCTGACCGACGTGCTCTCCGGCATCGACTTCCGCACCATCGCCGACCTGGGCAGCGGCACCTCCGCCCGGGTGCGCCGGGTGGTCGGACAGCGCGAGGGCACCCGGGGCCTGGGCATCGACATCAGCCGCCCGGCCACCGACATCGCCCGCCGCGACATCGTCACGGCCGGGATGCAGGACCGCGTCACCGCCGTCCGGGCCGACGTCCTGGGCCTGCTCGGCACCCAGATCGACAACGACGCCGAGGCCGCCGAGGTGGCCGAGGTCGACACCGTGATGAGCTTCTTCCTGCTGCACGACCTGCTGGCCGACCCGGCCACCCGCTCCTCGATCTTCACCCGGATGCGGGAGGCCTTCCCGAAGGCCCGCACCTTCGTGCTCGGCGACACCATGCTGCGCGGCCCGGGCGAGTCCCAGAGCGCCCTGCCGGTCTTCTCGGTCGGCTTCGAGCTGGCGCACGCGATGATGGGCGTGCCGCTGCACACCAAGGAGACGTACGAGGAGCTGTTCACCGACGCCGGACTGCGGATCGACCGCGTCGAGGCGCTGGCCACCCCGCACTCCTGGCTCTACGTCCTCCAGGCCGACTGATGGCCGCCGCCGCCAGACACCTGCTGGCGCAGAACGAGCACCCGGGCCCGCCGCTGCCGTCCGTCGTGGCCGCCCTGGCCGCGGCCGCCGGCGACCTGCACCGGTACCCGGACTTCCGCCCGCAGCGGATCGAGGGGATCATCGCCGACTGGCAGGGCGTCCCGGCCGCTCAGGTCGTGGTCGGCCACGGCTCGGCGGGCGTGGCGCTGGACCTCTTCCACGCCGTCGTCGGGCCCGGCGACAACGTGGTGCACTCGGCGCCCTGCTTCGACGCGTACCCGCTGTTCTGCGAGATCGCCCGGGCCGAGGCCCGGGCCGTCCCGCTCGGCCCCGACGCCCGGCACGACCTGGCCGCGATGGCCGATCGGCTGGACGAGCGCACCCGGATCGTCGTGCTGTGCAACCCGCACAACCCGACCGGCACGGTCTACTCCTGGGCGGAGCTGACGGACTTCTTCCGCCTGGTCCCGGCCACGGCGCTGATCCTGCTGGACGAGGCGTACGTCGACTTCGCCCGGGACTGGGCGGCCCCGGCGGTGCCGGACCGGATCGCCGAGTGGCCGAACCTGGTGGTGCTGCGCACCCTCTCCAAGTCGCACGGCATCGCCGCCCTGCGGATCGGCTACGCGCTCGCGGAGGAGTCCGTGGCCCAGCGGGTGCGGGACCACCAGGTCCCGTACGCGGTGAACCGGCTCCAGGAGGCGGGCCTGCTGGCCGCCGTCTCGGCCCAGGACGAGGTGGACCGGCGGATCGCCGAGATCGCCGCCGAGCGGGAGCGCCTGCGGGCCGAACTGCTGCGGCTGGGCTGGACGGTGGCGCCCAGCCTGACCAACTTCCTCTGGGTCGTCGCGCCGGGTGACCAGCTCCCCCTGCGGGCGGAGCTGGAGCGCCGAGGAGTGGCCGTCCGCTACTACCCCGGCCAGGGCATCCGGATCGCCGTCGGTGAGAAGGACGCCAACGACGCGGTGATCGAGGGCTTCACCGCCACCGCGCCCGCCGCTCCCTGACCGCACCCCGCGCCCGCGCATCCCGGCCGTCTCCGCACGTCCCAGCACGTCCCCGCGCACGGCGCGTGAGGGCGCATCGTCCGCGCCCCACGCGCCGAGCAGCCCAGCACCCTCAGCAACCCAGCACCCTCAGCAACCCAGCACGCCCAGCACCCCGAAGCGCCGTCGGCGCAGCGAAGGAACCGTGATGCACCCGCTGTTGGCCCGCCCGGAGTTCCGGCGCTACCTCGCCGGGCAGACCCTGTCCGTCCTCGGCGACAGCGCCCTCTCCATCGCCCTCGGCATCTGGGCCAAGGTGCTGACCGGCAGCAACTCCGCCGCCGGGCTGGTGCTGTTCTGCTTCGCCGCGCCGCTGCTGCTCCTGCCGCTGGGCGGCCTGCTCGCCGACCGGGTCCGGCGCAGACCGCTGCTGGTCGGCGTCAACCTGGTGGTGGCAGTGGGGTTGACGCCCCTGCTGCTCGTCGACGGTCCGGACCGGGTCTGGATCATCTACTGCACGGCCTCGCTCTGCGGTCTCGCCGGGGCCGTGCTGGCCCCGGCGCAGAGCGCCCTGCTGCGCACGATCCTGACGGACCATCAGGATTTCGGCGCGGCAGCCGGGTTCACCCAGAGCGCCCGGGCCGGCACCACGCTGGTCGCGCCGCTGCTCGGCTCGGGCCTCTACAGCTGGCTGGGCGGGCACGCCGTGGCGCTGGCCGACCTCGGCGTGCTGCTGCTGGCGGCCCTGGCCTTCCTCGGCCTGCGGGCGGACGAGCCCAGGCCGGAGCCCTCGGGCCTCCGGTGGCGCACCGAGGTGCTGGCGGGCTTCGCCCACCTGCGCGGTGCGACCGGGCTGCGCCCGCTGGTGGCGGCCACCGCCGTCACGGGCTTCGTGCTGAGCCTGCTCCAGCCGGTGCTGTTCGCGCTGACCCAGCACGGGCTGCACCGCCCGCCGCAGTTCCTCGGCGTGCTGGAGACGACCGAGGCGGTCGGGGCGCTGGGCGGCTCGGTGGTCGGAGGTCTGCTGATCGGCCGGCTCGGGCCGCGCCGGACGGTCATGGCGGGGTCGGTGGTGTTCGGCCTCGGCACGGTACTCCTGCTCGCGCCGTCCCTCCCCGTGGTGGCGGCCGGCCTGGTGATCGCCGGGGCGGGCATCCCGGCCGCCATGGTCGGCCTCGCCACGGCCGCCCAGGCGGCCACGCCGCCCCAGCTGATGGGCCGCGCCCAGGCGGCCGTCAACCTCTCGCTCACCGCCCCGCAGGCCCTCGCGGTCGGCGTCGGCTCCGGGCTGGTGGCCGCCCTGGACTTCCGGGTCGTGCTGGCCGTGATGGTGCTCGGCGCCCTGCTCGCGGCCGCCCACCTGCTCGGCAAGCCCGAGGCCCCGACCGGGCCCGAGGCCCCCGCCGGCACCGAGACCTCCGCCGAGCCCGCGGCCCCCGAAGAGCCCGAGAGCCCCACCGAGCCTCCGGCCGGCTCCGAGAGCCCCACCGAGCCCGGGAGCGCCCCGGACCTCCAGCGCACCTGATCGCCCGATCACCCTCGACACCTCCTCTCCTCCTCACCAGAAAGCTCCTCAGATGACCGACCGCTCCTCGCCCGCCGCCGCCCCGCTCCCCGTCGAACTGGACCACGTCGAGTTCTACCTGTCCGACCTCACCGCCGAGACCGCCCGGCTGACCAGCGAGTACGGCTTCGAGCTGCTCGTCCCGCCCACCGAGCGCGGCGAGGCCGCCGAGCGCTGCCTCTCGGCGCTGGTCGGGCAGGGCACCATCCGGCTGCTGCTCACCCAGCCGCTGGCCGGCGGCCACCCGGCCACCGACTACCTGGCCCGGCACGGCGACGGCGTGGGCGCACTGGCCCTGCGGGTGCCGGACGCCGCCGACGCCTACCGGACGCTGACCGGCCGGGGCGCCGACGGCCTGCGCCCGCCGCAGGCCGCGCACGGCTGCGTCACGGCGGTGGTCGGCGCCTTCGGCGACGTGGTGCACACCCTGATCGAGCGCGGCCCCGAGGCCCCCGCCGACCGGATCCCCGGCCTGCCGGACGCCGCCCCGGTCACCGACGCCGGCACGACGGGGCTGCGCTCCGTCGACCACTTCGCGGTCTGCGTCCCCTCCGGCGAGCTGCGCGAGACCGTCCGCCGGTACTGCGAGGTCTTCGGCTTCCGGATGATCTTCGAGGAGCGGATCGAGGTCGGCGCGCTCGGCATGGACTCGGCGGTCGTGCAGAGCGCCGATCACAGCGTCACGCTCACCCTGATCGAGCCGCTCAGCCCGGACGCGGGCGGCCAGATCGCCTCCTTCCTCGCCGACCACGGCGGCGCCGGGGTGCAGCACGTGGCCTTCTCCTCCGCCGACGCCGTGCACTCCGTCTCCGCGATGGCGGAGCGCGGCGTGCCGTTCCTGCGCACCCCGGGCGCGTACTTCGACGCGCTGCCCGCCCGTCTGACGCCACTGCGGCACTCGCTCGACCAGCTGCGCGCCCTGCACCTGCTGGTCGACCAGGACCACGACGGCCAGCTGTTCCAGATCTTCACCCGCTCCCAGCACCCGCGCGGCACCTTCTTCTTCGAGGTGATCGAGCGCATCCGGGCCCGCACCTTCGGCAGCAACAACGTCCGCGCCCTCTACGAGGCCGTCGAACTCCAGCGCAGCGCCAGCGAAGTGGCCGGATGAGCGCGCCGGCCCTGACCGGGCACCAGCCCTCCCCCACCCCGTCGCCCCCCACCCCGTCGCCCTCCTCCCAGCCGCTCTCCGTCGCCGAGTACGCGGAGCCCGCCCGGGCCGTCCTCGCGCCCGAGGTCTGGGACTGGCTGGAGGGCGGCGCGGAGCGCGAGCGCACCCTCGCCGGCAACCGGGCGGCCTTCGACCAACTGGCCCTCGTGCCCCGAGTGCTGGCCGACGTCTCCGCCTGCGCCACCGCCACCACCCTGGTGCGCAGCCGCGCGACCGTGCCGGTGGCGGTGGCGCCCGTCGCGTACCACCGGCTGTTCCACCCCGAGGGCGAGCTGGCCTCGGCCCGGGCGGCGGCCGCGGCGGGGGTGCCGTTCACCGTCGGCACGCTCAGCAGCGTCGGCTTCGAGGAGCTGGCCGCGACGGGAGCCACGCTCTGGTTCCAGCTGTACTGGCTGCGCGACCGGGGGCGGCTGCTCGACCTGGTCGCGGCGGCCGAGGCGGCGGGCAGCGAATGCCTGGTCGTCACCGCCGACGTGCCGTTCATGGGCCGCCGCCTGCGCGACGCCAAGAACGCCTTCGCGCTGCCCGCGGACGTCCGCGCGGTCCTGCTCGAAGACGGCGCCGCCGGGCGGGCCCACCAGGCGACCACCGCCGTCTCGGCCGTGGCCGCGCACACCGCCGAGCTGCTCTCCCCCGCCGTCACCTGGGCGGATCTCGCCTGGCTGCGCGAGCACACCAGCCTGCCACTGATGGTCAAGGGGGTGCTCGACCCGGCGGACGCGGTGCGGGCCGCCGAACTCGGCGCCGAAGCCGTGGTGGTGTCCAACCACGGCGGCCGCCAGCTCGACCGGGCCGTCCCCTCGATCACCGCGCTGCCCGCCGTCGCCGAGGCGCTGGCCGGCCGCGACTGCCAGGTGCTGCTGGACAGCGGGGTGCGCGGCGGATCGGACGTGCTCACCGCCCTCGCCCTCGGGGCGTCCGGGGTGTTGCTCGGACGCCCGATGATCTGGGGCCTGGCGGCCCGGGGCGAGGCCGGCTGCGCCCACGTGCTCGACCTGCTGGCCGCGGAGCTGCGGCACGCGCTCGGCCTGGCGGGCTGCGCCGACCTGAGCGCGGCCGCCGCGCTGCGCACCACCCCCATGCCCTGCCCCACCTGGAGTGCACCGTGACCACCACCGCCCCACCCCGCGGCCTGCTGCGGGCCGACCTGCACCCCTCCCTCGCCGACCCGGCGATGACCTCGATGAACCTGCTCAACGAGATCTCCATCCGCTACCCGGAGGCGGTCTCCTTCGCCGCGGGCCGCCCGGCGGAGCAGTTCTTCGAACTCGACGCCGTCCACCGCCACCTGGACCGCTACGTCGCCCACCTGCGCGCCGAGCGCGGGCTCTCCGAGGAGGCGGCCCGGCGGCAGGTGCTCCAGTACGGGCGGACCAAGGGGATCATCCACGAGCTGATCGCCACCCACCTCGCGGTGGACGAGGGCATCGAGGTGCCCGCCGAGTCGATCGTGGTGACGGTGGGCTGCCAGGAGGCGATGTTCCTGGTGCTGCGGGCGCTGCGCCGCGGCCCCGAGGACGTGGTGCTCGCCGTCTCGCCCACGTACGTGGGGCTGACCGGCGCGGCGCTGCTCGCCGACCTGCCGGTGCGGCCGGTGGCCGACGGCCCGGACGGCGTGGACCTCGCCGACCTGCGCCGCCAACTGGCCGCCGCCCGGGCCGAGGGGCTGCGCCCGCGCGCCCTCTACCTGGTACCGGACGTCGCCAACCCGAGCGGGGCCAGCCTGCCGCTGGAGCTGCGGCGGGAACTGCTCGCCCTGGCCGCCGAGGAGGACTTCCTCCTGCTGGAGGACAACCCGTACTGCGTCTTCGCCGGCGAGGAGCGGCTGCCCTCGCTCAAGGCCCTGGACACCGAACGGCGGGTCGTCCACCTCGGCTCCTTCGCCAAGACGGCCCTCCCGGGCGCCCGGGTCGGGTACGTGGTGGCGGACCAGCCGGTGGCGGACGGCGCGGGCGGCACCGACCTGCTGGCCGACCTGCTCGGCATGATCAAGAGCATGACCACGGTGAACACCTCACCGATCGCCCAGGCCGTGATCGGCGGGGCGCTGCTCGAACACGGCTACAGCCTGCGGGCCGCCAACACCGAGGTCGCCGCGCTCTACCGGCGCAACCTCGCGCTCGTCCTGGCGGGCCTGGCCCGGCGCTTCCCGCCCGGCAGCGGGGTGAGCTGGAACGAGCCGCGCGGCGGGTTCTTCCTGGTGGTCACGGTGCCGTTCGCGGTGGACGACGCGCTGCTCGAACTCTCGGCCTCGGAGTACGGGGTGATCTGGACCCCGATGTCGCACTTCTACCCGGGCGCGGGCGGGGAGCGGCAACTGCGGCTCTCCGTCAGCCAGGTCGACCCGGACACCGTCGACCGCGGGCTGGACGGACTGGCCGCCCTGATCGCCGCACGGTCCTGATCTCCGTACGGTTTCGATCGCCGCACGGTTTCGATCGCCGTACGGTCCTGACCTCGGAGGGGGCGCCCGCTCCGGCGCCCCCTCCTTGCCGGGCCCCGCGTCAGGGGCAGCGGTTCGGGCCCGGGTCGACGATGCCGACGCTCCCGGGCGCCCGGTCCGCCGGCGTGGCGTCCTCGGACAGCATCTTGATCCGGACCTGCCGCACATACCGGTCCACCAAGTGGCGCAGCACGCTGACCGTGGCGGCGACGTCCGGCGCCGGAATGCCGTCCAGCGCATTGGCCAGACCGGCGATGTTGGCCTGTTTCAGACGGTTGAGCATCGCCCGCCCCTCGGCCGTGAGCGCCACCTGGCGGGCCCGGCGGTCCAGCGCGTCCGGAGTGCGTTCCACCAGTTGCTGGGTCTGCAGCCGGTCGATCTGCCGGGTGACGTGGGATGGCTTGACCATCAGCCGGGCGGCCAGGTCGCCCACGCGGCTGACCTCCTCGGCCTCGGCGAGCGCGCGCAGCAGGTAGACGTCCGAGCGCGCCGCCGTGATGCCGGCCCGCGCCGTCTGGCGCTCGTGCTCCTGCGAGCGGGTCAGCAGGTAGGCCAGCGAGGCCAGCACCTCCTCCAGTTCGGAGGTGGCGGTCGGATTGTCTGTTGCGTCCGGCATGGGGGAACTGTAGCGACCCCGTTCGGGGAGTGGCTCCCCCCTCGACCACTGACCGGTTTCCGGACAGATTCGTTCGCCACCGGATGGGCCCTTTCGCCACCACTGACCGCGAGTTAGCGTGACGGTGAGTTAGTTGCTTAGGGCATGCAATGGTCCCGGGCGCTACCCCACGGCACCGCAGGCCCATCCGCTCGGCGCCACCGGCAAATCCGCTCCGCGAAGGGAGCCCATGATGGCCACCGCCGCTCACAACCCCCGGTTCACCCACCCCGCCGCCCGTGGCGGCTGCCCGTTCGACCCGCCGCCGACCTACCAGCAGGCCCAGCAGGACGAACCGATCAGCCGGATCACCCTCTGGGACGGCGCCCCCAGCTGGCTGGTCACCCGCCACGACGACATCAAGGCCGTGCTCAGCGACGCCCGCTTCAGCTCGGACGCCGCCCGGACCGGCTTCCCGTTCATCAGCGCCGGAGCCCGGCAGCTGAGCACCGGCCAGCGGACCTTCATCCGGATGGACGACCCGGAGCACGCCCACCTGCGCCGGATGCTCACCAGCGAATTCATGATCAAGAAGGTCGAGGCACTGCGCCCCGAGGTCCAGCGCATCGCCGACGAACTGCTCGACGAGCTGACCGCCGGCCGCAACTCCGGCGACCTGGTCCACGAGTTCGCGCTGCCGCTGCCGTCCCTGGTCATCTGCCTGCTGCTCGGCGTCCCCTACCAGGACCACGACTTCTTCCAGGAGTGCAGCCGGGTCCTGCTGCGCCGCGACTCCTCGGCCGAAGAGGTGCAGATCGCCCAGAAGAACCTGGTCGACTACCTGGTCAAGCTCACCGACTCCAAGCGCACCGAGCCCGACGACGGCATCCTCAGCCGCCTGGTCGCCCGCGGCGAACTGAGCACCGAGGAGATCGGCGCCATGGGCCGGCTGCTGCTGGTCGCCGGACACGAGACCACGGCGAACATGACCGCGCTCTCCATCCTGGCCCTGCTGCAGAACCCCACCCAGCTCGCCCACCTGCGCGAGCACCCGGAGTCGGTCGCCGGCGCCGTCGAGGAACTGCTGCGCTACCTCACCATCGTGCACTCCGGCCTGACTCGGGTCGCCACCGAGGACGTCACCGTCGGCGGTGTCCGGATCCGAGCGGGCGAGGGCGTGATCTGCATGATCAGCACCGCGAACCGGGACGAGCAGAAGTTCCCCGACGGCGACGAGCTCGACCTCTCCCGCGACGCGCGCCTCCACCTGGCCTTCGGCTTCGGCGTCCACCAGTGCCTCGGACAGCCCCTGGCCCGGCTGGAACTGCAGATCGCGCTGAACTCCATCCTGCAGCGACTGCCCGAACTGCGCCTGGCCGTACCGTTCGAGGAGATCCGCTTCCGGGGCGACATGCTCATCTACGGCGTCCACGAGCTCCCCCTCGCCTGGTAGCGGCCCCCCGCGTCCGAACCGATCCTCCGAAGGGAAAGCCATGCTCATCCACATCGACCAGGAAAAGTGCTGCGGCGCCGGCCACTGCGTACTCGCCGCCCCCGAGGTCTTCGACCAGCGCGAGGAGGACGGCATCGTCATCCTCCTCGACGCCGCACCCCCCGCCGACCTCCACCAGGCCGTCCAGGACGCCGCCGCGGTCTGTCCGGCCGCGGCCATCCGCCTCGAACACCTCTGATCACCCCCACCCCCCAACCCGCCGCCGGGCGGAGACCCTGACCGCGCGTCGGGTCCGGCCGAACCGACCGGTCCCGACCGAGGCCGATCCTCGACATCCACGCCGTGGAACAATGGACGGACCTCGCGAGGGGAGGCGGCGAGCATCGAAGGAGCGGCGGGTTGGCAGGGCTGGTGACCGACTGGATCCGGGTTCCGGTGGGCGAGGACGCTTCGAGGTGGACCACCCGCGGTGGCTGCCGCCGGGTTCTCCTCGTCGTCCACAACGTGACCTCCGCGACCCGGCTCCTGGACGTCGTTCCGCTGTTCCGCGACGACCTCAGGATCCAACTGCTGGCCGCCTGCACGGGATCGTCCCCCTTCAGCGCAGGAGTCGCCGAGCTGCTGAGCTCCCTCGGGGTTCCGGTACTTCCGTGGGAGCAGGCCAAGCAGACACCCGTCGACCTCGCCCTGTCAGCCAGCTTCGGCGGCGAACTCTCCGTTTTCCAGGGGAAGTTGGTCGTCCTCTCGCACGGAGCCGGATACAATAAAAGGCTTGCGACACCGAACACCGAACACCGAACACCGAACACCGAACACCGAACACCGAACGCGCCGCATGCCCCTGTCTTCGGCCTGGCGCCCGAGTGGCTGCTGTCCGACGGGGTTCCGCTCGCCCGGGCGATGGTGCTCTCCCACCCCGAGCAGCTCGGCCGGCTGCGCGAAGCCTGCCCCGAGGCCGCTCCGACGGCGGTGCTCGGCGGCGACCCCTGCTTCGACCGCATCCTGGCCGCTCTTCCGCACCGGGAACGCCATCGCCGCGCGTTCGGCGTCCGGCCCGGACAGCGGCTCGTCGTGCTCAACTCCACCTGGAACCCGCAGTCGCTCTTCGGTGACGCCGGCACGGACGACCCGCTGCCGTGGCTGCTCGACCGCCTCACCGCCGAACTCCCGGTCGACGACTACCGGGTGGCGGCCGTCCTCCACCCGAACATCTGGCACGGCCACGGCCCCGGCCAGGTCCGCCTCTGGCTGGACCGCGCCGAGCGGGCCGGCCTCACCCTGATCGACCCCCTGGACAGCTGGCGACAGGCGCTGATCGCCGCCGACGCGGTGATCGGGGACTTCGGCTCGGTCAGCTACTACGCCGCGGCACTGGGCACCCCCGTTCTGCTCGGCACGGCCTCCGACGAGGTCCTGGGCGCCACCTCGCCGGTAGCGGCCTTCGTCCGCGAAGCCCCCCGACTCGCCCTGGACTCCCCCCTGCGACCGCAGCTGGACCAGCTCCTGATGGATCATCAATCCATGACTAGTGCCAGCGAATTGACGACCTCGGCGCCCGGCGAGGCGGCCGGCCTGCTGCGTTCGCTCTTCTACGAGGTCATGGGGCTGCCCGAGCCGACAGCGCCGGCTCTCCTGGACCTGCTCCCACTCCCGGACTACCGGCCACCGACCCGAACCGTGCCGCTGCGGGTCCGCACCCGCCCGGGGCCCCGCCCGCACGAAGTCACCGTCGAGCGGGTCGCCGAAGGCCGGTACGGGCCTTCCGGGCCCGGCTCCGATCACCTCGCGGTGCACGAGGACACCCTCGACCAGGGCCTCCTCGGTCTGGCCGACGCGATCCTCCGCTACGGGGAGGCCGACGATCCCCGGATCGGTCCGCCCCGGGAGTGGGCCGCGGCGACGCTCGCCCGCTACCCGAACTGCTCGCTCGCGGCCTTCGTCTCCGGTCCGGACACCTGCGAAGTGCTGCTGCGTGAGTGGGGATTCGTCCGCCTCACCAGTCCCTCGCTCGACCCGGCGGCGGCCGCCTCGGCACTGTTCGCCCGATTGGACGGCGCCGCCGTCCCCCGACCCCTGCGACCCCTGCCGCCGATGGAGCTGACGGTGCGCACCGGCGGCGCGTCCCACCCGGTCCTGGTCAGTCCCGTTCCGTGAGGCACTGCTGCCGCAGGCCCGCCAGGTAGCGCAGATGGGGCTCCGCCTGCTCGCGGTCCAGGATCGCGGCGGCCTCGTCGATCGCGGCCAGCGCCTGATCCGTCGCCGAGGTGTCCGCCCAGGTCTCCGCGAGGTTGGTGAGGGTGCGGGCCGCGTTGTAGTTGTCGCGCAGACGCCGGAATTCGGACAACGCCTCCGTCAGCCAGACCCGGGCCCGCTCGTACTCGGCCAGGCCTCGCAGCGCCCGCCCCCGGTGCCGCTTCAGCAGCGCCCGGGCCCGCGGAACGTCCCCCGCCCGCTCGTGGTCCGGTCCGATCGAGGCGAGCAGTCCGTCGGCCCGCTCGAAGCAGTCGTACGCGGGCTGCCACCGCCACTGCCGAAGCCTCAGCAGCCCGAGCGACTCGACGGCCGTGGCCTGGCCCAGCAGGTGGCCGGCCCGTTCGAACGCCGAGGAGGCGTCGACCAGGCAGCTCTCGGCCTCGGCCAGCAGGTCCAGCTCCATCAGGGCGAACGCCAACTGGGTGTGCATCCGGCCGGCCATCGCCGAGTCCGGGTCATGCGCGACCGCCGCCCGCACGGCGGTTCGCAGCGCCGGCAACAAGGCCTCGTGCCGACCGGCCTTGAGCTGCACCGCCCACGACGCCTCCGCCAGCTCGCACGCCGTGGCCGGCGCGGCCAACTCCTCGGCGGCGAGCACCGCCTCGACCAGGTTGCCCACCTCCGCGACCAGAGCGGCCAACGCCGCACCGGCGTCCGGGTAGTCGCCGGGCCCGAGCTCGCGGTAGAGCGGCCCGACGTGCCAACGCTCCCGCAACGCCGCGTAGTCGGCCCGGACGGCGAAGCGCAGCAGGTGCTCCACGGCACGCGTCACCGCACCCGCGCACGCGGCCAGCCCGTCCACCCGCGCCGCCTGCTCCTCGGCGAACCGGCGCACGGCGGGCCGGTAGCGGTAGCGGCCCTCGGGTGTGGCCTCCACCAGACCGGCCTCGGCGAGCCCGGCCAGCAGGACACCAGCACGCTCAACCGTGGGTCCGCCGGGGCCTGCGACCGCCACGGCCAGCTCGGGACCGACGGCCGGCCACGGCCGCAGGGCACAGAGCCGGAACAGCCGGGCCTCCTCCGGCTCCAACACCTCGTACGACTCCTGCACGGCGGCGCGCACCGGATCACCCGCGTGGGGATCGCCACCACCGTCACCACCACCGCCCCGGCCCCGGCGCTGCTGGGGGATGAACGCCAGCCGGGGAGCCGCGGCGCGCAGGGCGAAAGGCGATCCGCCGCACCGTTCGAGAACACCCGACAGGGCGGGGCCGGCGGCGGAGACGGTCTCCTTCCCCGCGAGGTCCGTGAGCAGCCGCCTGGCGTCCTTGTCGGACAGCGGCCCCACCGGAATCGGAACGGCGTCGAGACCGGTGAGCGGACGCCGGGCCACCACGACCGTGACGACGCCCGGGGCCGCGGTGATCAACGGCCGGACCTGGGCCGCCGACCGGGCGTGGTCCAGCACGACGAGCAGCTGCCGCTCGGCGACCAGCGACCGGAACCGCTCGACCCGGTCCTGCGCGGCCGGCGGAACCCGGTCCGCCGGCATGCCGAGGTGGATCAGGAACTGCCGGAGCACGGCAGCCGCATCGGGTGCGGTGGCCGGCGACCCGCCGGAGAGGTCAGCGTAGAGCTGCCCGTCCGGAAACCGCTTCCGCTGCAGCGCACCCCAGTGAACGGCCGCGGCGCTCACACCCATTCCCTGAGGCCCGTACAGGACACTGACGCGGGGCGTGCCGTCCGCCTTCCGTCCGGCCTCCCTGTCCAACAGCGCCAGCACCTTGCGCCGGTCGGTGAAGAAGCGGTCGGAGGGCGGCAGCAGGGAGGGCGCCGCCAACGGCCCGGACCAGCCCCCGCCCTGGCCGCCCAGCCAGGCACGAAGCGCCCTGGCCTGCGCTGGATCCGACCCCGCCGCATCCAGCAACAGCTGCGCCACAGTGGCCCGTTCGGCGGCGCCGGTCGGCGCCGGCACGTCCCGTCCCGTCACCCGGCGGACGAAGGCACCCGCCGACTCCCAGGCCCACTTACCGGCCTCGTTCGCCACGCTCGCACCCACGGCGCCGAAAACAGCGGCCACCGCCGACAGCGACACCGGCTCGAACACCCCACACCCCCTGGTCCATCGCGGCACACCCGACCAGCAGCCGCCGCACCCTCGCGTCCGGCCCCACGGTAGCCTGCCGAACCCCACCATGGGCACGACACAAGCGGGCCCAGTCCCGCCTCCCCTCCCCGCCACGGCGTGGACACCGTCGTCACCCTGAACGACCCCACCGGCTCCAGCATCTCCCCCGTCCAGGCCAAGCGCTCCAAGAACGCACTCCCGGTGGAGACCGCCCGACCCCCGCCTGCGCCATCCACGCCAAGAACGCCGGCTACGGCACCCTCGCCACCACCTCACGGTTCAGCAAGGCCAGCTACACCCTCGCCCACCGCAACGACCGAACCCGCCTCATCAACGCCCGCAACCTCAAAGCCCTGCCCACCGAGCACCTGACCATCAACACCCTACTCGGCCTGCCCAAGCCCCCCCCGAGCTGCCAGGCCGGCGAGGCTGCGGCGATCCCTCGGCCAGCGGCTGCGGTCCCCAGCTGGTCCCTGACAAGATCGCAAGACGCCGGCACCACGACCGTCGATCACCTGTCGCCCCATCAACAAAAAGGCCGCTGGCCTGGGATTTCTCCCGGCCAACGGCCTTCCGACATCACTGTCGGGACGACAGGATTTGAACCTGCGACCCCTTGACCCCCAGCGGTCGAAAGGGGGTGACGGTCCGTCCATTCAGCCCAGAACCCGCAGGTCAGGGTCTGTCTCGTCCAGGCCTCGTGCTGCTTTTTACGGTCCAGTGACACCCAGTCCGTGAGAGGTACGTGAGAGGCCGGTGGCCGCAGTGAGTCTCCTCTCTGCGGCTCACCCCGTTCTGAGCCGGGTTCCCCCTCATCGCCAGACGCCGGGCCGGATCCGTTGCTTCGACCAGCGGCCCTCGGTGTCCGGTAGTCATCGGACCTGGTCCAGCGGGTACCCCTGGGCGAGGGCAGCCTTGCGGAAGGCAGCGAGCCGGTCGGCGGGGACGGCGAAGTGGCGCTCCCCCAGCCGGGTCGCGACGGTGCGCAGGCGCCGGTCCCCGGCCAGGAGAGCCGCCACCGCAGGGTCCGCGCATTCGATCAGGTGGACCGGGCCGGTGTCACGGACCTGGCCGAGGCGGCGAGCCGCATCATCCAGCAGCGTCGTGACGGTCTGCGGCAGCGGATGCCGGCTTGCCGCCTCCAGGTAGCGTCGCAGCTCGGCGAGGTCGCGCCCGGCGTCTATGGCTCGGAGCAGGGAGCGGTGGGTGAGGCTCCAGACGCGGTCGCCGGTCTTGTCGGCGAAGGCGTCCAGGAGCAGGGCGTCGGCGGGGGCGAGTCCGTCGAGGGCGGCGATGTCATGGTTGGGCAGAACGGTGATCTGGCCGGACGGGGTTGCCGGTCGGGGCTTGGGGCTGGGGGTGTAGGTGGCGCTCTGGCCGGTGGTGTAGGCGCCGAGTGGGTTGAGGCGTATGGCGAGCAGGCCGTCGTACCGGCTGAGTTGGTCGAGGTAGTCGCCGCCCCAGTTGTGCTGGTAGTCGGTGCGGGCTCCGGCGGGCGGGATGTAGTCGATGTCGATCAGGCCGAGGACTGCTGCGTATTCGAAGAGCACGGCGAGGGTGTAGCGGCCCTGGAGCAGCGGCCAGTCGTGGTGGCCGTCGTAGCCGAGGCTTCCGTACTGGGGGTCTTCCAGGTACAGCTTCCACAGGGCGCGTTCGCTGCGGGTGATGACGGGGTCCTGGCCGGCTCGGCGCATCTGCGCGAACAGGTCGTCCACGGTGATCCATTGGCCGGTAATGCGGGTGGTGAGTGCCTGGCCGACGAGCTCGCGGCGAGGTCGGGCTGCGGTGAGCACGTTGGCGGCGCGCTGGCCTTTGATTTCCTCGATCCGGTTGAACTCGTCCAGCAGGGTGTTCTTCAGCCAGCGCTGCCACAGGGCGGCGATGGTCTCGTGTGCGGGCTTGGCGAGTGCGGTTCGGCCGCGCGGGGTCAGCGTGAGCCTGCCGGCAGTGAGGGTTGCCAGGCCGCCGGCCTGGAGGAGAAGGGGCCAGGCGAAGGCGGCGATGGCCTCGTGTTCGTAGAAGTCGCCGCCGTCGAGGACTTCGGTGATCGCGGCGACGGTGGCCGCGCTGGGCCTGCGGGTCTTCTCGCTGCAGCGAAGCTTGCCCGTGGCGCACAGCTGGAGCAAGGCGGCCAGGTTGGCCTGCGCCTCGTGTTCGGTGGCACGGATCCGGCGCTCTTTCTCCTGTCGGTCATCGAGCTGGTGATCGATGCTCACAACTGCCCCATCGCGACGGTGTAGTGGAAGCCGTCCGGGCCACAGGACCGTTCCAGGGTGCGGACGATGTTCCGGGCCTCGTCGTGCGGCCCGGAGACGTAGAACGGCTTGCCCTCGCGGCCGAAGTCGATCGCGGGCTCGTCGCCCCGCACAGGCCCGAGGTAAGGGGCGGTGTCCCCGAAGCCTGGTGCAGGCGAGAAGCCGAGGGAACGCGCGTACGCGACCGCGCCGTGCACGATCGTGCGAGCCTGGTCGAGCTCGATGCTCAGCGGCGGCAGGTCGAAAGCCGAGTAGTACCGGCGCAGGTACGCAGGGAGTGAGCCGACTCCGATGACCTCCGGCTCAATGGTGTTCTTGACGCCCAGGCAGTGGACGTCCACCAGGAACCCGCACACCGTTACTCTGCTGGCCCGCTCCTGGCGGGCCACCAGTACCTGGGCGAAACCTGCCGTCTCCGGATTCTCGGCGGCATGCGGGTCGGCCTCCGCCCACGCGGGCGCGGCGGCCAGTCCCAGGCCGGCGCTCCAGCCCGCGTTCACCCAGCACCCGATCACCGGCCGATCGGCCGGGGCCATCCCTTCGGTCTGGCACTCGGCCGCCTGTCGCAGCAGAGCACTCGCCTGCGCGGGGCGCATGCCCAGGGCCCTCGCGATCTGCTTCGGCCCGCTCCCGGCTGCCCGCAGTTCCAAGACCCTGGCCAGGACATCGTCGCTCTCCATCACCCGGGCATTGTCCATCAACCCCGGACACCGGAGCGCCCACCCCTGGTCGTTCAACCCGAACGGCTGGCGCATGCCCCAAACCGCCTCCGCCGCCCTGGCGTTGACAGTACGCTGAGGCGTTCCAGGTCCGGCTTCCCGTCATGGGTCGCCCCGCTCGTCTCAACCAGTCTGCTTCGTCCGGCCGCGGTCACTGGCGGGCCACCGGGCGGTAGCCGTTCCCGGCGAGCCAGGCCCGCGCCCGGCCGCGCTGCCGCTCCTCGGCGAACAGGTGGAACCGGCGCAGCTCGTCCTCACTGCGGGCCAGGACGTCCTTGAAGCGGCGGAACGCCCCGCGGCCGGAGATCGCGATCTTCAGGCGATCCGCGAAATCGGCGTCACCGATCGTGGCGATGAACAGCTCCATGTCCCGGTAGCCGTCCCGGGAACCCTCGCACCACACCGGCAGCCACCGCTCGGGGTCCTCGTCGTCGTCCTCCCACTGCTCGCCGGAGTCGGCCTGCTGGGGCCAGCAGTCACCGGTGGTCAGGTCGATCCGGCCACCGCCGAAGACCGGGTCGCCTTCCAGCAGCCCGGACAACTCCTCCAGATCCACCGGCAGTGGCCTGAGCTGTGGCACCGGGCCGCGCCCCAGGGCAGCCTCGGCCTGCCGAGCCAGCTCCGCATCACCCTCCCAGTCTCGCTCACCGAGCCGGGCAATGCACTGGAGGGCCAGTTCCGCAGCCCCCGGAACCCCCGCGATCACCGCGTCGCCGACGGCGTCCCCGACCTGCTGCAGAACCTCGGCCACCGGCTGCCCGGACAGCAGCGCGACCAGCGCCGTCCCGCCGCCTGCGTGCCGCGCCGCGCGCAGCCGCCGCAGACTTTCCTCGCTCCACGTACCCGTCATGGAGAGCACGGTAGCGGCGCACTCGCTCCGGCGGACGCCAGGTCCGCGTTCAGGGAACGGGCGCATCCGCCATCTGCTCTCGGATATGCGCGACGTGGTGGGATGGGGCGCATGGGCACGAACACGGTCTCCCCGGACGAGCTCGCCGCGCTGGTGGACAGGCTGCGGTGGGACAAGCGCCGCCACCCCTACCACGGGCGGGGCGAGTACCAGGCAACCGCCCACCAGGTACTGGAGACGGCGACCGCGCTGGTCGACACCGGCCTGGCCGGCACGGTCGTACGGACGCTGCGCACCGCCGTGAACCGGATCACCCGCGCGCAGATGTACCTCGACGACTCCTCAGGCGTCGTCGGCGACGCGCTCCAAGGACTCACCGACCTCTACGCCCGCGCGCTGGAGCAAGCCCCATCCGCCAACCCCAAGACACTCGCGTCATGGCTGGTCGCGGCGCAGTTCGACGGCCCCGGCTGGCCCCGCATCCACCTGCGCGCCTTCGCCCCCGCCCTCGGCGAACCGGGCATCGCTGAGATCACCGCCCAGGTCCAGGCCCGCGCCGCCACCGCCGCTCCGGACTCGTGGAGCGCCCAGTTCGCCGTCCGCGACTTCCGCGAGCAGCTCGCCGAGCTCACCGGCGACGTCGACCACTACATCGCCGTCCTCGCCGAGGACCTGAAGAGCCCGGACCAGTACCGCAAGATCGCACGCGCCCTGCTCGACGCCGACCGCCCGGCCGAGGCCATCGACTGGGCCAAGCGCGGACTGGCCCACCACCCCGGCAACCCCTACAGCGACAGGCTCCGCGACCTGCTCGTCGACCTCCTCATCGATGAGGACCAGGTCGCTACCGCGCTCCAGGTGCGCGTCACCGAGTTCAACCGGCACCCCGTCGCCGCCACCTTCCGAGCCCTGGCCGCCACGTGCGACCGCGTCGGTGACACCACGCCACTCGCAGCAGCCTTGGAGACACTGCGCGCCAGGGCCACCCAGGACTCGCTCCGCCTGCGTGAACTCGTCCAGGCTCTGGGCACCGCCGGCTTGGACGAGGAGGCATGGTCCACCGCCGCCGCACACCCCGGCGAGGTCGGGGCACACCTGCTCCGCTCCCTCGTCGAACGGCGCGAAGCGGCACACCCCGCCGAGGTGCTCGCCCCCTACCGCTTCCTGGTCCAGGCCCAGCTCGCCGACAGCGGGAAGTACCGATACGACCGCGCCGTCGAACTGCTCCGCCGGCTGCGCGCCGCGCACACCACAGCAGGCGACCCCGAGGGCTTCACCCGCTACCTCGCCGAACTCCGCGCCGAGCACAAGCGCAGGACCGGCTTCATCGCCAAGCTCGACAAAGCCGGACTGACCCCCTGAGGTCCGCAGCCAGGTGGGGCCAGCTACCAGCCGCGCAGTTCCCTCCAGCTCCGTTCGAACGCCTCCAGACCGTCGCGGCCGAGCAGGTGCCGGTACCGACCGGTCGGGTGCAGGCACGAATCCGTGTCGCAGACCGCGGCCAGCTTCGCGAGGCGCTCGGCAAGCTCCGCCGGGTCGATCCGAAGTCGCTCGCACAGGCCGACGTGGACGGCCGCGATGGCCGAGCCGATCTCGTGCGATTCCTCGTCGTAGGTGCGCCAATCCTGGCTCAGCACCCCGGCGAGGTGGTCCCAGCGCTCCGCGGCGTACTCGACCGCGTCCAGCAGCTCCACCGACGGCGGGCGCAGCGCCAGCGCCTGGAGTTCGGTCACCACGGCGCGGCCTGCGGTGGCGATGTCATGCAGGTCGTACTCGTAGCGATCGTCCGGGATCGCCCGCGCCTCGTCGACCAGCGCACGCAGCGGCTCCAGATCCTCGGCGCCCGGCGCACCGAGGCGGCCGGTGACCACCTCGAGATCGACGGCGAGCATGCGGTCACGCACGGCATGACGGGCGATCAGCGCGACGAGCTCCGCCACGTCGAGAGTCCTGGCAAGCGTACGGAAGCGCCGCTCCGCGGGATCCACGGCCCGCGCGTCAGGACGGGACTCGGGCAACGCGTTCCAGGTGAACCCCGCGCGTACGGCGGCCAGAGCCGCCGCGATGGTATGTGGGCACAGCACGGTAGGACGGCTGTCAGGGCAGTCGCACTCCCCCGTCAGGGCGCGACCCACGACGCCGACCCAGACCTGCCAGGTCTGGGTGCCGTCGACGACATCGGCGTTGGCTCCGCCGAAGCCGGGCTCCAAGTTGCGCACAGCGCCGGCGGTCAACAGCTTCTCGCCGCCGCTGTACGCCTTCGCAGACGCAGCAGCTCGGACGGTGTCGGTAGCGATGCTCACGGCCATGCCCATCATCCAATCCTGCCCGGCCGATCGCTGGGCATCGGGTCCACGAACGGGTGAGCCCCGCTCCGCCCGTGCCACGGCTGTGCCGAACCGGCGTACCTGGAATCGCCACCAGCGGAAACGGCCTACACCCTGTGGCTGTGCAAGTCGGGACGACAGGATTTGAACCTGCGACCCCTTGACCCCCGGCGCGCGCCACTTCGCGGCGGATTACTCATCCGGCCGATTTCCCTACGTTGTGGGGTAGCCGATCTCGGCGATGTCCTCAGCAAGGTCCGCGAGGATCAGCTCGGCGTTGAGGGCACGGACCACGTCATCGGTGAGCGGCCGCAGAGCACAGATATGCCGGACGATATCCAGGTCCACAGGTACCTCGTAGTAGTCGACGGCGAAGCGAGCGTACGCCTCCGGAGATCGGTCGGCGAGGAGCCGGAACAGCCAGTCGGCCCCGTCGGGGTCGACATGGCCCTCCGGGAAGTCGATCTCCCCCGTCTGCCAACTCTCATCAGTCGTCCTACGCCACAGGCAGGCCGTCACCGTCGGAATGCCGTCGTCGTTGAACGCGGGTTCCTCCACGCACGACCGGAACTCTTCGGGAACAGAGTCCACCACGCCCGGCCACACTCCGTCCTCGGCATAGGGGCTCATCGGCGACTCGTGGTCAAAGCCCCGGACGTACACACCAGCCGGAGCGAAGACGATCGAGTACTCATCCCCCGAACCGTTACGCATCGACGCCAACTCCTCCGTCGGCGACCACCGCGTGTCAAAGGAGTAGTAGCGCGCAGACCAATCGGGACTGAGGATCGCATCCAGCATCGCCAAAGCCCGGCAGTGGTCCCGCAAGGTATCGGGATCGGGCAAAGAACAGGCGACATCGTTGACGGTCATGCCGACCATCCAAGCGGACCCCAGTGACAACCCGCATGGTCGCCGCCAAGCCGCCGCACAGGGGACATCGGCAACCAACCGGGACAGCGGCCCCATCCGGGTGGCGACGCCCTTCGAGGCACTGACGCGTCTCAGCCGGCGGCTGCGCCAAGGTAGAGGGCAGCCAGGCGGGGAAGGCGACGGTGCATCTCGTCAGCGTCGTCGAAGTCGAAGTCCTCCCCCATGTCGGAGTCCAGCTCCGTATCCAGATCCTGCCCGGCCCGATGGCGCTTCCACGCCTCGTGGAAGGCATCGGCGTCACCCGTGAGGCGCTCGAACGCGTAGCCGGCCGCGTAGTTCACGTCCTCGGCGGAGATCACGTAGTCGTCGCCCCCGGCGGCGGCTTCGATCACTGCGGGGTTGCCCGCCAGAGCGTCCGGGCGAGCGGCTGCCCGCTCGTACCAGTCTCGCCCGAGGGCGATCAGGCCGGCCCGGAAGTCCATGAAGCTGTCATCCGAGCAGCCTCCCCCGATGAGATAGGCGGCGGCCCACACGTCCCAGCGGTACACGGCGCCGTGCACCTCGTCGAAACGCTCCTGATAGGCGAGGATCTCCTCCTGCGAGAGCCCCGCCAGCTGGTCGACCAACGCCTCGGCGAACGACTTACCATGCGGACCGCTGCTTTCGGACCGCGCTACCCCGATCACATTCCAGAACCCGTCGATGTCCATGGCCATCCACCCTTGCAGCAGGGTCCGACATGTGAGGCCTACCGTGTCCCGGATGACCCTCAATGCTCTGCAGCGAGCGCTCACCCTGCCCGGCGATCCCGTACTGCGACCGCTACCGTGCCAGGTCGCCGTCCTCCTCGAAGAGTTGCAGGCCCCGCCCAGGCTCGCGGCCCATCTCCGGGCCGTCCACGATGTCGCCCACCAACTGGTCGTCTGGGTCGAACGGCACTACCCGCAGCTGGACTTCGACCGGCATGCCGTCCTCTTCGGCGCCGCCACCCACGACATCGGGAAGATCCTGCACCCCGAGGAGCTCTCCCGGCCCGGTTCCGCGCACGAGATGGCCAGGCGCGACCTGCTGATCGCCCGGGGCGTCACCGAGGAACTCGCCCGCTTCGCCCGCAGCCACGCATCGTGGAACGCCCCCGGCATCAGCACCGACGACCTGCTGGTAAGCCTCGCCGACAAGATCTGGAAGGGCAAGCGCGTCACTGATCTCGAACAACTGCTGATCGAGCGCCTTGCCGAAGCCGACCACCAGCAGCCGTGGGAGGCGTTCGCAGCACTCGACGATGTTCTCGACCACATCGCGCAGGATGCCGAACGCAGGCTGGCCTTCCAAGCTGAGCACCCGGTCGCGCCCGGCATCGGATGAGCCTTGTGAGAGTTCCGGAACTCGACCGAGGCCTCCGACAGGCAGCAGGGGCCGCGAGGATCCGAGCTCTCCGCGAGCCGTCAGAAGTCGGGGGCCCGGTCGCGGTTTGTCAGGAGCGCGCGGAAGGACTCTCGTTCTGTCGGTAGTCCAGCTCGGCGCAGCCATGTGATCTTGTTACCGATGTTGCCCCAGCAATCGTCCTTGGCCGCGATGGCGCTGAGGAGTCGGTACTGAGCGTCGGTGAGGGCCGCCTCGCTGGCGTTGCCGTCGGGGAAGGCGCGCAGCAGGAGCGGTCCCCAGTCGCGTTCGACGGTGAAGTCGTTGGCCATGGGCATCAGTGCCAGGGCGGCGTCGAGGATTTCCTCCAGGGTGGTGGTGCGGGAGAGCAGGGCGTGGAGGAGGGTGAAGCGGAACCATCCGTCGAGTTGGGGCAGGGGTTCGGCGTCGAACCAGTGGTCCGCGGCATGCGGGTCCGACAGTGCCTCCAGAAGGATGGCAGTGGGACGCGGGTCGTCGGAGGGGAGCGGGGCGAGGGCGGCGCAGGCTCGGATCGCCGGATCCTGGTCGGTGAGCAGGTCGCTGGTGTCCTGCGCCCAGGTTACGAGGGTCAGAACGGCCACGGCGCGCTCGCGCCGGTTCCCGCTTGTGGTCAGGGTGATGCGCAGCCGAGCGGCTGCGTCGGGTATCCGGTCGCGGAGTTCGGGGGCCTTGAGAAGGTGGCCGGCAGCGCCGACAGCGGCCTCGCGAACCACGGGGTCGGGATCGCTCAGGTAGGGAGCCACCGCCTGGTGGATCGCGGGACGGGCGGCGCGGCAGGCAGCGATGTCGGCCGGGTCGTCGTACTCGGGATCCTGCTCGCGGTCGTCGTAGTAGCCGACCGACTCGGCGATCTCGCCCAGCCACTCCAGTAGCGCGGCGCGAAGTGGGCGGGCCCGGTCGTCCCACGGGTACTCGCTCTCGTGCGCGGCCGAGGTGCGCGGATGGTCCAGGATGCCGGCCACGAACAGTGCGACCGGCGCGGTGCTGCTGTAGAGCGAGCCTTGGTGGAGGACCGACATCTGCAGCCGGCCCAGGGCATGGGCCTGGACCTCGGGGTCGTCGTCCAGCAGGCCGACCAGCAGCATGGGTGTGTCCTCGGCCGATCCGTACGCGTGGCTGAGCTCCGCCCAGGGCGTGTCGAGCAGGACGGCCTTGGGGTGCGGGACCGATTCGATGCCGGCAGGCGGCTCGCCAGGAGTGATCACGGGCAGCAGTGTGGCGGATCGGGCTGACAACGGGACGAACGTTGGTGACGGAAGCCGAACGCTGGGCTTCCCGGCAGTCGAGGGCGCCAGCCGAGCAGCCCGACTTCGGCACGTCTACAGGGCGATACCGCAGTACAGGCCGCACTGACCGGCGTCACGGGCGAGGCAGGCCAGCCGCTCCAGGAAGTCGGCTATCAGCTCCGCGTCCTGTCCCGCGCCGGCCTCGGTGAGCGTCCACCCGGACGCGGCCTCCTCCAGTCGGCCGCTGCCGGCCATCGCGAGCGCGTCACGAAGGCTGTCGGTAATCGACACGAGCCAGTGGCCCTCGTGCTGCGGATCGCTCAGCAGCTCGCAGAAGCGCGGGTCGGCTTCCACCTGCTCCTCGGGAACTCCCCTCAGGGCCGCCTCGACCACACCGAGGAGGGCGTAGGGGTCAACGACCTTAAGTCCGACCGTGCCGAACCGGTCGTCGGCCCGGCCGCCCTCGAAGATGCCCAAGGCCTGTGCGTCGTCGGCGGCCGCATAGTAGTCGTAGAGGTTTCCCATGGCTTGATCGTCCAGCCACCCCCGACAGCCGGTACGGGCGCCCAGGCTCAGTGGCCCGGCCCCTCACCCCCGTGTCAGCTGGCACGGACGCCTCCGTAGGCTCCCCGTGTAAGAGCCGGATGCCTGCCCTGGGCGCAGCACGTGTGGCGTTCCGTTCGCCGAAAGACGTAGCCGCGATGACCGGGTGCCCCATCCACCTCGTCCCAGTCCGGGTCTGGGCGGAGTCGTGACCACGGGCCGTGGTAGGCCGAGGTGTCAGCGGCTTGTCGTAGAGTCGCCGGCTGTGACGACGACCCTGATGACGTACGCGGGCACCACCGAGCCCACCGCATTTGTCACCCGCACCGGCGGGGTGCCGCTGGCCACGGCCGGGACTTCGTGGCCTCAGTGCTCCACGTGCGACGGGCCGATGCAGTTCCTGGCGCAGGTGCTCCTCGACGATCTCGGCCGCCACGCCGGCCAGGGCGCCGTCGAGGGGCGGGACGTGCTCGCCCTGTTCATGTGCCAGAACGACCCTGGCATGTGCGAGGAGTGGGACCCGCAGGCGGGCGGCAACCGCGCACTGCTGTTCCCTACGGCCGCACTCCAGCCGATCCCGGTGCCCGTGCTGGACGAGGACGACGACCAGGAGCCGGTTACGCTCGGCGCGGTGAGCGCCGTCGCGTACGAGCCGTCCACGACGGCCGATTACGGCCAGGCCTACACGGAGTGGGCGAGGCAGCCGGGCCGAACTCCTCTTGACGTCCTCGGTCAGCTCGGCGGGCAGCCCACGTGGCTGCAGAACGACGAGACCCCGGCCTGCCCGACCTGCGCACGGCAGATGAAGCTCGTCGTTCAGCTCGAGGAAGGACGGGACCACGCCACCGCGATGAACTTCGGAGGTCGTGGTGAGGCCTACGCCTTCGCGTGCGAGCCCTGCACACAGGCCGTGTTCCTGTGGCAGTGCTGACCCCAGCAATCTTCTGCCCCCAGCCGGAGAGCCAGACCGCGCTCGAGCAACTACGCGCGCACCTCGGGGAACCGGAGTCCTGGGGTTGGGCCAGGCCCGCGATCTGGGATGCCAGTGAGCGGTACCTCGGTTTCCGGCTGCCAACCGACTTCAAGGCGTTCCTCGATCTGTACGGCCCCGGCTCGGTGGACGGTTATCTGACGATCGACCGGCCGATGGACGCCACGCCGGCCGAGCTGGAGCGCTGCTGGGGACCCTCACCTGAGCGTCCGGCCTGGTACGGCGAGATTGCCGAGGGTTGGTGGGAGGTCGACGAGTCCGACGTCCGATCGGGCGTTCTGCTGCTGTGGGGAAGCGACGAGCACGGCAGCCGGTACTTCTTCCGCGCGGTCGAGAACGATCCCGCCGAGTGGCGGATCATCATCAGCAGCGACGAGGGCGAGTGGTTCGAGACCGCCGGGACGTTCACCGAGTTCCTGGTTCGGTGCTTCCACCGCGTCGATCGCCCCGACTTCATGGACGCAAGCTGGCCGGGACCCAACGCTCGCTATGTGCCCCACCCATGACCCCGCGTTCAGCCGCCCGGACCGCTACCCCGCGCGCCCGCCTGAGCAACCGCCGCCGTACTCTGCCCGCGTGAGCACGAACCACTCCCCCGTCGCCTGCGCCTGCTGCGGCGCACCCACCCACGACAGGAAGCAAATCGATGTCCGGTTCGTCCTTCCCGATGCCGCACTTGCGCTCCCCGACAACCGGGACGGCGACGGCACCGAGCGCGACCTCGCCGCGCCGTTCCCGCTCACCAGGCGCCGGATCTGGAAGGACGGCCGCCGTGTCTGCTTCCTGCATCCCCACGAACGGCCCCCGACGCCACTGAGCTCTACGCTGGCGGAGCCTCGAGAGAAACGGTTGAGCAGCGAACCGCTTAGCTCCGCGTCGTCGATGAGAAGACCGCCCGCTTTTACGGTGGGACCGCGGCCGAGTCCTGATCGCCCAACGGATTTGCTCCCTAGACGCGTGAGGAGTTGAAGTGGCCTCTATACCGGCCCACGACGCGCAGCAGCGGGCTGATGCTATTGGTGGGCGGCTGACTGCGTTGTTCGACCGCTCGGGCAAGGGTATCGGGCAGGTTTGTCCGTGGGAGCTGGTGGTCTTCAACGACCTGAGCGAGGCGGCACGGGCTGCGGCGGCCTGGATCGTGGCCGATTCGGTCATGAAGGATCGCACTGGGAATCAGCCGGCGGCCTACGGCCTGTGGCGCAATGCTGTGCTCTCGGGGACGAAGCTGGCCGGCGATGACCGCGCGGAGGTGCTCGCCTTCGCCATACCGGTGTTCAAGGCAGCGGGCGAGGAGGCGACCAACGCTCTCATCGGGTACGTCGGCGAGTGGCTGTGGTACCTGACAACGCGCGAACTACCTCCAGAGGCCGACCGGACGATCGAGATCATCAACTCGCCGAGTGGCACGGTTACGGACAGCGGTGGTGATGGGATAGTCGTCCACCGTCTGACAGGTACGGAGGGCGAATTCTCCTTCAGGCTGTGGGAGATGAAGAAGTTCACGGCCGACCCTGCGAAATCGAGCGATGTGGGGGCAACGATCCGGAACGCGTGGCGTCAGCTCGGCACGAGCGGAGCCGAGTACCTGGCGATGATGTCGTTCGCCGACAAGCACCTTTCCAAGGACTCGCACGCGTTCGTCAGCACCCTCGTGCGACAGTGGGTGCAGGCGGCTCCTTCCAGCAACGCGGGGGTGAGCGTGGCGCTCGACGAGACCGCAGTTCCCCAGCAGGCGTTCCACCTGTCTCACACGCACTTCACTTCACACACGCATGACGGTGCGTTGGCAGGGCTGATCATCGGCATTGATGAACTCGGTGAGTTCGCCCAGGACGTGAGGAGCTATGTGTGGAGCGCACTCTAGGGCGCGTATTCGGTCGTGATCAATCTGCGCGATTTACCTTCGCAGCGGGTCCAGTTCCGGTAAACCGTGGTGCGTGACGCGAGCGCAACTGACGGATGCAGAGTGGGTGTTGATCGAGCCGTACTTGCCGATCGGCGAGTACGGCCCGTACCCCGAGCGGCTGCGCCAGCAGTTCGAGGGCGTGGTCTGGCGATTCCGGACGGGCGGGCAGTGGCGGGAGATGCCGAAGGAGTTCGGTGCTTGGTCGACCGTCTCCAATCGGTTCCGGCAGTGGAGGGACGCCGGCGTCTTCGAAGCCCTGCTGGAGGGGATGATCGCGGAAGCCGCGAAGCGCGGTGAGGTGGACTTGTCCCTGGTCGGCGTGGACTCCACCACCGTGCGAGCCCACCACGACGCCGCCGGGATGCACCTTGACCCCGACACCATGGCCTC